>JBBIMC010000007.1:7135-18770 GCA_037444605.1 Mycoplasmatota bacterium
TATGCTTCATCCGTGATTTCGATAAAGGGATAAGTCTTATCATCGATTAAACGAATATTATATTTGGGTAAATATTGTTTGATTAAATTATTTTCTAAAATCAAGGATTCACGTTCACTGTTGGTGACCACATAGGAAAAATCACGAATCTCTTGAACGAGTCGTGTCGTTTTTTCATTATGTGCACCTGTGAAATAGGATTTCACACGATTCTTTAAATTTTTCGCTTTGCCTACATAGATGACATCGTCATCCTGGTTTTTCATCAAATAACATCCAGGTTCTGTCGGCATCAGCGCAAGCTTTTCTTTAAAATTCACTGCGTTCACCCTTATTATTGTATCACAAAGCGTGCGATGAAAAAAGAAAGCGATCGCTCGCTTTCTTAAGATTCAAAATCGATATTGACGCGTCCGTTAAGAATTTCTTCTAATGCGATTCCAATACTCTTCACACATTGGGCTCCATCGACACTTAATTTTTCAGTTTCGATGATGTGCGCCACTTTACTTGCGGCATAGACTAGCTTGTACTTGGAATCAATCTTAGAAAGCAATTTATCAATCGATGGATAACGCATTCCGTCTTTATTCTTGTTGATCATGTTTATTTTTCTCCAATCATCTTAATGTAGTTATGAATTGTTCTTTCGGTCTTGGCGTGTTCGGCACGGATGATCGCCATAATGCGGTCTGCTGCATTATTGACTTCATCATTGACGACAATGTAATCATACTTATGGGCGAGCAAAAACTCAGATTCAGCTTTCTTCATGCGACGTTCGATCATCTCTTGTGTATCGGTTCCTCGTTGAAGTAATCGTTCATAAAGCGCTTGTTTTCCAGGTGGAACGAGGAAGATGAAGACGGCATCTTTCATCTGTTTGCGAACCTGTAAGGCACCTTCAACTTCGATTTCAAGGACAACTTCTTTCCCTTGATCCAGTTGTTCTTCCACCTTATCACGAGGTGTTCCGTAATAATTGCCCACAAATTCAGCCCATTCAAGAAACTTATTTTCTTTAATTCTTCTCAAAAAAGTTTCTTTGTCAACAAAATAATAATCGACGCCATCCACTTCACCTGGTCTAGGTTTACGTGTTGTCATGGAAACGGAGTAGACTAAATCATGATTTGGCATCTGAAAGAGTGCACGACGAACGGTGCCTTTGCCAACCCCTGAAGGACCAGATAAGACAATAAGCAAACCGCGTTCATTGAGTTTCATGAGGCACCTCCTTGTTGACACATTATTAACTATTATATATGATTATGGCTTGAGTGTAAATACTTTTGAAAATATTTTCATCGTAAACGCATTCTAAGACCTGAATCTGTTTTTGTTTATGATAAAATAGTCTCGAGGTGTTTTTCCATGATCGATGGTTTTCTGATCCGACATTTGGTCGATGAATTGAATCATGAACTTAAAAAAGCTAGACTCGAAAAAATCATTCAGATGTCTAATCTTTCCTTTGGTCTATATTTCTACCATCAAGGAAAAAGAAAACTGCTTGTTATCGATCTTTCACCTGAACATTTTCGTATGTACCTATCAACAAAGATTCCTCAAGAATCGATGACTTCACAAATATTATCCACTTTTAAAAAGCATCTTGAGGGTGCAATCTTAACCCAAGTGTCACAGTATTTAAGTGACCGCGTCATTGAACTTGATTTGACGATAAATGATTTTATCGAAGGTCCTATTCAGAAAAAACTCATTTTCGAAGCGATGGGACGACATTCAAATCTCTTGCTTGTCCAAGATAATATCATTATTGAAACCGTAAAAAAGATGTTTTTTGAATCAGGACGTCAACTTTTACCTCAAGCAACCTTTACGTATTTCCCCTCAGATAAGATGCCATTTGACCATATTGATTATGAGAAAATGCACTCGCCAAAAGAATTGATGGACCACTATATGGGGATTTCACCTCTTCTTGCTCGCTATTTAGACGACCACAAAGTACAAGTAAAGGACATCAACATTCAACCTACCCGTGATTTAGTCACAGGAAAATTTTATATCCTCAATCTTTTTGATCACGAAAAGAAAACCTATCATACCATCTCAGAGATGCTCGATGATGAACCCACACTCATTCAAAAGTCCTATCAATCAGAAACCTTTTTTATTGATCGACAATTAAAGCGACTTAAAAATAAAAAAGAACAACTTGAAGATGATTTAGAAAAAGCGCATGAAGCACTTAAAACCAAAGAGATTGCTGATCTTATTTATCAAGTTACCATACCTCTAGATGAAAAAGTCGCTTCGATCACCGATCATGAAGGCATCACGATTCCTTTAGATGCAACCAAAACACTTAACCAAAACGCACAAGATTTCTACAAGAAATACCAAAAGGCGAAGCGGTCCATCGGATTTATTCAAGAACAAATCGATCAGAATGAAGCGATGATTCAACTTTTCCATGACTTTCAAGGTTTCTTGAGTTTCGCGACGCATGATAGTATAAAAGAATTGGATCAAGAACTCGCAACATATGGTTACAAAAAAGCCAAACAAACTCAACAGTCAAAAAAAAGTAAACAAAAACCAAATATTTTAAGAATCAGCGATGGAGCGATTACTTACACCATTGGTAAAAATAATCTTCAAAATGAATACATCACCCATGAGCTTGCCCAAAAGGAAGATCTATGGTTCCATGTGAAAGATGCTCCTGGTGCACATCTCATCGTTAACACCTCTTTATTGACCGAAGAGATTTTAAGAAAAGCAGCGATGCTAGCAGCCTACTTTTCAAGCATGCGGGAATCCTCTTCAATCCCCGTCGATTACACAAAAGTAAAGTATATCAAGAAGATTCCTGGACTCCCCGGATATAAGGTATCCTATAAAAATCATCAAACCATTTATATCGATATTGACCAAGATAAGATCAATCGTTATTTAAACAAAGTCTAAGCGCTAATTTAGACTTTTTTTAATGTTCCTGTGCAAATGGTTTGAAATTTAGGGGGTTTAGCGGTAAGATGAAGGTATAAAAACATAGGAGGAATTAATATGCCATACACATTACCAACCCTAGGGTATGCTTATGATGCACTCGAACCATTTATCGATGCAAGAACCATGGAAATTCATTATACAAAACATCATCAAGCATACATCACTAACTTAAATGCCGCTTTAGAAAAACATCCTGAATTAAACCTTTCATTAGAAGCGATGCTCAAGGACTTAGCTAAAGTCCCACAAGACATTCGTGGTGCCGTACAAAACAACGGTGGTGGTCATTTCAACCACACATTCTTCTGGCCACTTCTCAAAGTGAATAATGGGGCAAAACCAGCAGGCAAACTTGCAGATGCCATCAATGTTGCTTTCGGATCCTTTGATCAATTTAAAGAACTCTTCTCTACTGCTGCTAAAACACGATTCGGTAGTGGTTGGGCTTGGCTCATCGTCACCCCAGATAAGTCTTTAAAAGTTTTATCCACACCAAACCAAGATACCCCTCTTGCTGAAGGAACACCTATTTTAGGATTAGATGTTTGGGAACATGCATACTATCTCAATTATCAAAATCGTCGTCCTGATTATGTCTCTGCTTTCTTCCAAGTGGTCAATTGGGATAAGGTAAGCGAATTATATCAAGCTGCATTATAAAACAAAAACCGCCGGTTGGCGGTTTTTTTATGGCTTATTTTGTTTATAAAGGTTGTGTCTCTATGATGGCGTAATCTCCATCATGTCTGCGGTAAACTACATTGGTTCTAGATGTTTCCTTATCGAGGTAAACATAGAAGTCGTGACCAGAAAGTTCCATCGCTGCAATTGCTTCTTCAGATGTCATGGGTTTGAGTTCAATTTTCTTACTCTTGACGAGCTGTGTCGCTAAAATATCTTTTTCAAGGGATTCAGCATCAAACTCTTGGCTATATGCCTGTTTAATACCTTCTTTTTCAAGATTGTTCTTGAGTTTATCCTTGTGTCTACGAATTTGTGAAACCAGTTTATCATTTGCTTTATCAATGGCTGCATACATATCAGGATCAGACACCTCGGCACGAAGTACGGTTCCCTTTGCAGGAATGGTCACTTCGATCTTGTGGTGATCCTTATAGACTTTGCAGACCACTCTCACCTCATTGATGACTTCAGGTCCGAAGAATGATACCACCTTATGGAATCTTTTTTCTGCATAAGCACGGATGGCATCGGTAGGTGCAAATCCATTCTTTCCTAACACTTCAAATTTCATCGTTATTCTCCTTTTTCATGAGTATTTTCATAGAGTGTGACGAGGTAAAGATCGCCAAACTCCAACGATTCAATAATTTGCCAACCATCATCATCCAAGTAATCTTCATAGATGAATGTGGTTTTGGAGTAATGCTTGAGATAATCGAGATAATAAATTTTTAGAAATGATTGATAACATTGGGGTTCAATCTTTGGTCCACGGCTAACCATCACATGAACATGAGCGATACCCTTTTCGATTGGAATCTTCATCGATTGGGGAAATAAGGGATAGCGTTGATAACATGAATCACATATACTATGTGTTTCTTGTTTAAATAATGTCCAAAGATGTCTTTCCGTAATGATTTTTTTTCGACAGTGTTCACAAAGCATAACAAGCCCTCCTAATTGATATTAGCGGGCTTGTTCATTCTTTTACTTCTTATACGCTTCGACAATCTTATCAATTAGGTGATGAGGAACTTCTTCGTAACGTAAGAATTCACGGGTAAATGATCCACTACCTTGTGTCATCGCCTTAAGGTCGATGGCATACTTGACAATTTCTGCTTCAGGAACTTCAGCAATGACTTTTTGGAAGCCATCGGTTTGATCCATACCTAATACTCTACCACGACGTTTGTTCATATCGCCCATGACATCACCGACGAATTGATCTTTAACGACAACTTCAACTTTGACGATAGGTTCTAGAATGGTGGGTTGTGCTGTTCTGCATGCTTCCTTAAAGGCAAGTGCTGCAGCGAGTTTAAAGGATATTTCATTGGAATCTACGGGATGATAAGAACCATCATAAAGTGTAGCTTTAATGTTGATCACTGGGAATCCTGCTAAGGGGCCACTTTCTAATGTTTCAACCAGACCCTTTTCAACAGCTGGAAAGTAGTTTCTGGGAACAGCGCCACCAAAGACATCTTCAGCAAACTCAAAGAGTTCTTGAGAGGGTTCAAATTTAATCCATACGTGACCGAATTGACCTGCACCACCGGATTGTTTCTTATGTTTACCTTCCGCTTGAACAGTCTTCTTAATTGTTTCACGATAGACGATCTTTTGTTCATCGATTTCGATATCCACTTTGAACATGTTCTTCATGCGTTCGATGATATAACCAAGGTGATTCATCCCCATTCCACCTAAGAGGAGTTGGGCAGTTTCTTTATTACGTCTGATTTCAAACGATGGATCTTCTAGATTTAAGCGATGTAATGCTGAAGAAATCTTATCTTCATCGTTTTTGTTCTTGGGATGCACAGCAATATAGATGACGGGTGTGGGAAGTGGTACACTTGGATAAACGATGGGACTCTTTGGATCTGCTAAAGTATCTCCTGTCTCAAGTCCTTCAATCTTTGCAAGTGCAGCGATATCGCCAGCATGGAAACTCGTACAATCAATTTGTTGTTTACCTCGTGGTGCAAACAAATTGGTCATTTTCTTTTGATCACCTTTGTTAGAGATGATGACATCTTGACCTAATTTTAATGTACCACTGTTGATTTTCAAGAAACTAATTTGACCTAAGAATGGGTCAACGGTAGTTTTGAAAACATAAGCTGAGAAGGGTTCATCGTCATGCGTATGTCGGGTGAGTTCTTCACCAGTTTTCGCATCTTTACCTGTTAATGCACGAAGTTCATCGGGTGCGGGTAAGTAATCAATTAACATGTTGAGCATGGTGCGAACACCGATGGTCTTGGTTGCTGAACCGACTAAGACAGGGGTGAGTTCTCCTTCAATAATGCCTTGACGAAGCGCTTCTTTAACCTTATCTTCTGGAAGTTCTTCACCCATGAGATAAAGATCTAAGAGTTCTTCTGAAGTTTCAGCGACGCTTTCTAAAATCATGTTGTGAAGTTCGTCAACTTTGGGTTTCTTTTCATCCCAGATGGGTGCATCATGGGATTCAACGCCATCATAGATACGCGCTTTCATTTCAATGACGTTCACAAATCCTTCAAAATTTTCGCTCTTGCCGATCGGCCAACAGAAAGGAACAGCCTTCTTACCAAGCTTTTCGCGAATGTCTTCTAATACTTTTTCAAATTTCACGTTTTCTTTGTCCATCTTATTGACAAAGATGACCGCGGGAATATGACGTTTTCTAATTTCTAACCAAACACGTTCGGTACCAACTTCTACACCTTTGAGTGAGTCGACCATAATGATGGCACCTTTCACTACCTCAAGTGCTTGATTTAAGTCTCCGACAAATTCATCACTTCCTGGAACATCTATAAAATTTAACTTATAGTCTTTCCATTCAACGGGTAGAACTGAAAGCGACAAGCTAGCAAGCTTATTTTGTTCTTCCACTAAATAGTCAGATACAGTATTCTTTCTTTCAATT
Organism: Mycoplasmatota bacterium; assembly: GCA_037444605.1. Classification (GTDB taxonomy): domain Bacteria; phylum Bacillota_I; class Bacilli_A; order Acholeplasmatales; family Acholeplasmataceae; genus Peloplasma. Next base: position 13,728 of record JBBIMC010000007.1, read on the forward strand.
TCTCCTTTTTTGTCGATCGCTTTACCGACATAGAGCAAAGCTTCAGAAATACTGGTTTTGCCTGATCCTTGGTGTCCTAAAATTGCAATGTTGCGGATTTCTTTGGTGTTATATTCCTTCATCCTTAACCTCCTGTAAACGTTTTCTTCATTTGTACTTATATTATAACATAATATTTTGTCCAAAAAATGCTTTTTATCCCAATTTCGTTAATTTAACACAACTCCTATTTAGTGGTATAATAAAAGCGGTGAAATCATGAATAAATTAGCAATCAACTTAATTGAATGGTATCAGAGAGAAATCTCACCGCATAGCAATCATAAATGCCGCCATACCCCAACGTGTTCTGCCTATGCGAAAGAATGCTACACACGGTTTAATTTTGTGAAGGCATCTTTTTTAACATCGAAGAGAATCTTAACATGTAATCCTTTGTTTAAACCGAAATATGATCCAGTTCCTGAAAAGAAAGAGAAAAAAAAGAAGCACGAACCTCATGATGAATGAGAACGTGCTTTTCTTTATTTTTGTTCTTCTTTTCGTTTTTCTGCTTGACGCTTAATGACTTTTTGTCTGGTGAATGCTTCTCTTTCTTTCTCTTCAAGCGCATCACTGATGTATTTGATCTGTGATTCAAATCGGGGAATGACAATATTTTGTAGTGCATTTGCACGCTTTTGTGTCTTTCTAATCGCGTTGGCCAAACGATAGGTCGAGTTATCAATTTCAGCAAGTTTAACCGTGAGCTCTCTTACCTTTTGAAAGGATTTATACGCATAGTCAAATTTGGTATTCGTATGACCGATACCATAAGTGATTTTAACTTGCTCTGCATAATGGGAAACGGAAGGAATTTCAACCCCCATCACACTTCGATAGGTGACTTCAACACCATTATCTAGTGGGATGGATTTTGCGATATCACTGACGATTCCTAGGGTAATATTGGCTTCCTGAAGCGCTTGATAGGCTTGTTGATAGGTATGTGCGAGATCCTTACGAAGCAGTCTCACATCCTCAATCAACGTCATCATCTCACGGATCAAAATGTTGCGTTTACGATCCATGAGTTCATACCCTTTTTTAGCAAGTGCGTATGATTTTTGTAAGGCCATCAAATTCCCTTTGGTAGGAAAGATTTGTTGGGTCATTCAAACTCACCTTTCAATCCTTTAATAATCGGTTTGGTGATAATATTGAACCGTTCAACGGCACGTTGATGGTTGTAATGGACATCCACCAGTTTTCCATCGATACGATGTAATTCTTCTTTGGGTAAAACCGAGAGGAGATCCCAACCTAAATCAAGTGTTTCTGTGATGTTACGATTGCTATCAAACCCTTGACCAATAAAATATTTCTCAAACAGTTTACCAAATTCGATGTATTTACGGTCGATGGGTGAGAGTTCATCTTCACCGATGACCGAGGCTAAGCTTCTCGCATCTTGTACAATCGCATAGGATGCAAAAAGTTGGTTTGCCACTGCAGAATGGTCTTCACGAGTAAAGCCAGCACCAATTCCATCTTTCATCAAACGTGAAAGTGAAGGAAGAATTCCGACAGGAGGAAAGACACCCGTTTGATTAAGATCACGAGATAATACGATTTGCCCTTCGGTAATATATCCTGTTAAGTCAGGAACAGGATGGGTAATGTCATCGTTAGGCATCGTTAAAATGGGGATTTGGGTCACGCTACCTTTGGTGTTTTTCACGATACCTGCCCGTTCATATAATGATGCTAAGTCCGAATAGAGATACCCTGGGAAGCCTTTACGTCCTGGAATTTCTCCTTTAGAGGAGGAGAACTCACGGAGAGCTTCACAATAGGATGTGACATCCGTCATGATGACAAGGGCATGCATGCCGTGTTTATAGGCTAAATATTCAGCAGCTGTCAACGCGAAACGTGGGGTCAACATACGTTCAATGATGGGTTCATTGGAAAGATTTAAGAACATCACGACTTTATGCATAACGCCGGCTTCTTCAAACGATTGTCTAAAGTATTCAGCCACATCATTCTTAACACCCATGGCTGCGAAAATGACACAGAAATCATCACCTTGAGAGTCAGCAATTTTCGCTTGTTTGACGATTTGAACAGCCAGTTCATTATGTGGCATCCCAGAACCAGAAAAGATGGGGAGTTTTTGTCCACGAATCAGTGTGGTCAGTGCATCAATCGAGGAAATCCCAGTTTGAATATAGTTTCTAGGATACACACGAGAAACTGGATTTAACGGAAATCCATTGATGTCACGACGTTCATCAACATAGACATCACCAAGTCCATCGATTGGTTGACCGGAACCACTAAAGACACGTCCTAAAATTTCTTTAGAAAGTGACATTTCCACGGGGTGACCCGTCATTTTGATTTTTGTGTTGGAAAGTGAAATATCATGGGTACCTTCGAAGACTTGGATGGCCACCTTTTGACCTTCAACCTGGACAATACGTCCGTGACGTGTTGATCCATCATTCAGTCTGATTTCGACCATTTCTTCGAACCCTGCTTTTTCCACGTGATCGAGGAAAATCAGTGGACCATTGATTTCACTCAGTCCAATATAATAGATATTCATGATTTACCTCCTTAGTGAATGCGCTTGAACGCTTGATCGATGTCTTTTTCGTAATCCTTTAAGCGTCCAATATCACTGTTGGGGACATCATACTTCATCTTGATGACATGTTCAAAAATACCTGTCTCAAGGAGTAATTGAATGGATTTACTGCTTTCAATAAACTGTTTAGCTTTTTTGAATAAGTATAAGATGACATCCATCATATAAAGTTGCTTTTCAAGCGGGACAAAGGTATCATCCTTATGAAACGCATTTTGTTGTAAGTAACCCAAACGGATGACTTTACCGATTTCAATAATGAGTTTTTGATCATCAGGCAAGACATCACTACCGATCAACTTCACGATTTCAAGAAGTTTGTTTTCTTCAGCAAGCAGTGACATGATCTCTTGACGATTCATCAAAAAGCGATGATCGACATGTTGATCGTACCAACGAGATAGATCATTGATATATTCAGAGTAACTTAAGTTCCAGTTGATTGCGGCATAGTGTCTTTGATACGCGAGTTGTTTATCTAAGGCCCAGAAACTTCTGACAAAGCGTTTCGTATTTTGGGTCACAGGTTCAGAGAAGTCAGCCCCTTGGGGGGATACCGCACCAATAATGGTGACTGATCCTGAGAGATGGGCTTTCGTTTCCATATACCCTGCACGTTCATAGAACTGAGAAATACGCGAGGGTAAATACGCGGGGAAGCCTTCTTCCGCAGGCATTTCCTCTAAGCGCCCACTGATTTCACGAAGTGCTTCAGCCCAACGTGAGGTGGAATCAGCCATGACGGCTACATGATAGCCCATATCACGATAGTATTCTGCAATCGTGACACCAGTGTAAATGGAAGCTTCTCTGGCTGCCACTGGCATGTTAGAGGTGTTAGCAATTAAGATGGTTCTTTCCATCAAGGGTTTGTTTGTTCTAGGGTCGATGAGATCACCGAATTCTTCTAAGACTTGCGTCATTTCATTTCCGCGTTCCCCACACCCTACATACACGATTAAATCCGCATCACACCATTTCGCAAACTGATGTTGCATCATGGTTTTACCAGTACCAAAGCCACCAGGAACAGCAGCCGTTCCACCTTTTGCGATAGGGAATAACGTGTCAATGACGCGTTGCCCACTGACGAGTGGAATGGTAATTGGTAAACGTTTAACGACGGGGCGAGGCGTCTTAATCGGCCATTTTTGCGTTAAATTGAGATCATGTGTGAGTCCATCATGATCTTTTATTGTCAACACTGTATCATAAATACGATAATTACCATTAGATTTGACAGACACCACTTTTCCTGCTTTTCCTTTAGGAATTAGCAAGCGATGCTCAATGGATGCTGTCTCCTGGATACGACCAAAAATCATGCCTTCTTCAACGACATCATCTTTTTTCACATCAAATGTGACTGCCCATAATTTTTCTTGATCGAGCGGTTCGACCGCACTTCCGGTAGGAATAAACATCCCAGAGGATGCAGCAATCATATTTAAAGGACGTTCGATTCCATCAAAGATATTCTTCATCAAGCCTGGTCCTAAAACAACAGAGATCGGTTCTCCGGTAGGATAGACGGGTTCACCAATGGTCAACCCTGTCGTGGATTCATAGACCTGGATCGTCGTTTTGGATTGTGAGATCGAAATGACTTCGCCCATCAATTTTTGGCGACCGACATAGACCATTTCGAGCATTTGAAAGTTTGTGACGTCTTTAACAGTGACGACAGGACCATTAATTGAATAAATCACATGTTCCATTGGGGTCCTCCTTATCGTCTGATGAACAACTTAGAATGACTTAAGAACCATTCTTTTTGTTCATGATATTTTGCATCGAGTGTTTCATCAATCTCCATGTGTTTTTCTTTAATGGAGAGAACAAAACCACCAAAAGCAATCGCTTTACTTTCGGTTACTGAAAGTTGTTTCGCAGGAATACTCTCTTTTAGTAACGCTAAAACAACCTGGTCACCTTCAGCACATGAAAAACTGACCTCGTAACCATTGATCGTGGTAAGGTTTGCAGCAATGCGTCCTTTAACCCATGATGCATAGGCTTTCGATTCTACAAACGCTTTGATCTTCGCTTCAATCTGCTTAAAGATTTCAGCAGCCATCTCATTTCTCTGTTGGATGAGACGTTCATTATATCCTAAACCGATTTGATTGAGTTCTTCTTGGTATTCGATTTGGACATCTTTAAGTTCTTTTGCCATTTGAACTTGTTTTTTTATGTTGATATCATCGGAGACTTTTTTGACTTCGCGATGATACAAATAATCAATTTCTTTTTCGAGCTTTTTGATCTGAGCATCAGATTCTTTTTGAATGGCTTTTTCAAAGTAGCGTCGAAGTTGATCTTCGTTATAATATGCCATCGATTTCACCTCACAATTTGACGCCAATGGCTTCACTCACGTATTGGTCAATTGCTTCACCAATATTGGT
>JBBIMC010000008.1:0-18727 GCA_037444605.1 Mycoplasmatota bacterium
CTTTCGGACAAGGGTATGAAATCAATCTTTTTAATAAGGTTTAAATTGGATGAGGGACCGATTGCAAGTGCCGTGTAATTGGTGAGTTCAGATAATAGATGAATCGCTTGTTCGACAGCAGCATCACGTGCGATCGTGTTTTTCATGAATACTTCATCAATTAAAGGGAATTGTTCTAATACTTCATAATCCCTTGTCACAAGATGTTCTACATAATAACGATAGCCCTTTTCTGATGGAACACGACCACTTGATGTATGTGTCTTTTCTAGAAAACCCAATTCTTCAAGCTGTGCCATATCATAGCGTAAGGTCGCAGATGAAAAGTTGAGATAAGGCATGTTGGTGAGCGATTTTGATCCCACGGGTTGGGCATCTTTGACATATTGTTCAATAATCGCTTTTAAGATCAATTTTTGACGACTGGTAATCATTCGTTCACCTCGATTAGCACTCATTCTTGTTTTGTGCCAACTTTATTGTACACGAACGAATTGGCACTGTCAAGGATTATGTGCTATTTTTTATAAAAGAATACTAGACACATAGTGTCTAAAAAAAACACAATCTCTCACGATTGTGTTATTTATGCATTTTCTGCCATTTAAGATAATATGGATTGTTTTTTTGTTCATTACGTATTGTCGTTGATTCGTCGTGACCGGGATAGACTTTGATGTTTCCTGGAAGTCCTAAGAGCTTAATGATACTCTTTCTCAGATCAACGAGGTTGCCTGAATAAAGATCATGACGACCGACATCTTCTTTAAATAAGGTATCCCCTGTAAATAACTTCTGTTCATAGAGGAAGGATAAACCACCTTTGGTATGCCCTGGTGTTGCATAAACATCAATCGTGTGATCGGCAAGCATAATCTTCTTTCCTTCATCGACAAAGACAAAGTCGAGTTGTTTTCGTTTATAAGGATGTGCTTTAGGTGCATAACCATTGTACTGATCTTCAAATAAAAGATGTGCATCGTCACTATGCATGTATATAGGTACATCAAAATGACCAATCAGATCCACGTGATCAGAATGGGCATGTGTCAAAAGAATGCCGACAATCGTTCGTTCTCCCACAGCATGCATGATGTCATCATAACTGTGTGAAGGATCGATGATCAAGCATTGATCAAAACGACAAAGGATATAAACATGGGATAAATCGTCATTACCTTTAATCTGAATCATGGTTTATGATAGAAAAAAAACTATTCAAAGAATAGCTTATTTCTTTTCCTTGTGAATGGTGTACTTTCTTTCGCGTGGGCAGTATTTTTTTACTTCCATACGCTCTGGATGAGCTTTTTTGTTTTTATTCGTATGATAGTTTTCTTCGCCGCATTCGGTACACACCAATTTTACTAGGTCGCGCATGATAATCCCTCCAAACGTACGTGACCATTATAACAAATCACATTCACATTTTCAACTGTTTCTCATTTTAATTTCATTTTCAATTTAAAAATGCATCGCAGGAGCAAATGTGGTACCCATAATTTGATTTTTATCATATAATCGATATGGGTGATGACAATGATAACAAGAGAAAATACACGTCCTGTCCACGTAGGACCTTATCAACTCGGTGGAAACAGTAAAGTCTATATTCAAAGCATGACAACGACGTACACCAAAGATGTGGAAGCAACAGTCAAACAAATTAAACAGCTGACGGATGCGGGTTGTGAAATCGTCCGCGTGGCTGTTCTCGATATGGTCGATGCACAATCTTTGGGTGAAATTAAAAAGCAAATTTCAATCCCTTTAGTCGCAGATATTCATTTTGATTACCGTTTGGCTTTGGAAGCCATTCGTCAAGGTGTGGATAAGATTCGCTTAAATCCAGGAAATATTCCCAAGCGTGAACACGTCATGGAAGTGGTTCAAGCTTGCCAGGAAAAAAACATTCCGATTCGTATCGGTGTCAATAGTGGTTCTCTTCCCAACCGGATGGCACCTACTGCAGAAAATATGGTCGCTACTGCAAAACATCATGTCGATATATTAGAATCGATGGGATTTTATGATATCGTTTTATCGCTTAAAGCAACCGATATGAAACTGATGATCGAAGCGTATCGGTTAGCTGCAAAAACATTCCCTTATCCACTTCATCTCGGTGTCACCGAGGCAGGAACTGCGTTTTCTGGTGCCATCAAGAGTGCGATGGGTATTGGAATTTTACTTGCGGAAGGTATTGGTAACACAATTCGCGTCTCATTAACCGATAATCCTGTTCTTGAAATCCAAGCAGCTAAAGAAATTCTTAAAAATTTAGGACTTAAGGATAAAGTTCCCAATCTTATTTCATGCCCCACGTGCGGTCGTATTCAATACGATATGATCGATATCGCGAAAAAGATTGAACAATATTTGCTCAAGGTGAATAAGAACATCAATGTCGCGATCATGGGATGCGCTGTCAATGGTCCAGGTGAAGCGATGCACGCAGATATCGGGATTGCTGGTGGTAAAGGGGAAGCCATCCTCTTTAGAAAAGGTAAAATCATTAAAAAGATTAAGGAATCAGAAGTCTACGATACATTAGTTCAAGAGATCGATCAATACGATGATTCACAAGAAAATAAGGAAGCCAAGTAGGCTTCCTTTTTACGTATAAAGAATGATTTCATAATCGCATAAATCTTGATAGAATTCCTTTTCATGCGACACTAGGATCAATGTTCCTTCATAGGCAGCTAAAGCATCTTTTAGAGCTTCCTTTGCTGCAACATCTAAATGATTGGTTGGTTCATCAAGGATTAATACATTCCCTTTTTGATGACGAAGGAGTGCTAAACGCACTTTCGTTTGTTCTCCACCTGAAAGTGAATTTAGTTCGCGATTGGCCATATCATAATCGATCCCATGATTACCTAAGAGACTCATGACATCTTTTTTGGTGAAATGTGGGTAGCGATGATGGACAATTTGGAATGGTGTGATCCCTGCCTCAAACTCCATGTCTTGTGCAAAATAGGCAATTTTTGCCGTATCTATCCACTTGAATTCTCCACCAAGTTTGGGAATGATCTCCATAATGGTCTTGATAAACGTCGATTTACCAATCCCATTTTTACCGGTAATCGCCACCTTTTCTTGCTTTAATATCGCGATGGATAACGGTTCTAAAAGCGGTTCAGAATAACCGATTTCAAGTTGATTGGTGACAAGAACATCCTTTCCTGTTAATGAGGATAATGGAAATTGGAAATGGTATTTTCGGTCGTGTTGAGGGGCTTGAATACGGACCATCTTCTGCAACATCTTTCGTCTCGATTGAGCGCGTTTGGTCGTTTTTGCTCTGACAATATTTTTTTGGATAAACTCTTCGGTTTTTTGGATAAATTTTTGTTGGGAAACGAAGGCTTTTTCTGCCTGTTCTAGGCGTAGTTCCTTTTCCTTGAGGTAGAATTCGTAATTTCCTTTATAACGTGTGATTTGCCCGTTTTCTAAGGCGAAAACCGTGGTCGCAATTTCAGCAATGAATTCTTCTAGATGTGAGACGACCAAAAAGGTCTTGGGATAACTCTGCAGAAACTTGGCAAGCCACTCAATATGCTTCACATCCAAAAAGTTGGTGGGTTCATCTAACAGTAAGACATCAGCGTCCGACAATAAAAGTTTCCCCAATATAATTTTTGCTCGCATGCCCCCTGATAAATATTTGATAGGTTCTTCTAGAATATCCATCGTCAATCCCAACCCGTGGATGATATTGCCAATCTTTGACTTGATCGCATAGAAATCAGCATCCATCAATTCCTCTTGTAGAGCAGCAGCCCATAAAAGCATGCGATCATGGTCTTTCTCATGGGCATGGACTACTTTTTCATAAATGGATTCCATTTCTTTTTCTTTTTCAAATAGAGGAAGAAATGCTTCATACAAATAGGTGTTTACTTTGAGATCAGGATCGATTTTGGCATACTGATCCAAATATCCAATCTTTTTGTTGGGCATCCAAGAAACAGATCCTGAATCAGGTGATAATTGTTTATCGAGCAAGCGTAAAAGCGTTGATTTTCCAGTGCCGTTAGGTCCTAAAAGGACAGCATGTTCACCTTCAAATAAACGCATATTGGCCCTTTGGTATAAATTTTCACCACTATAACTAAATGTTAACTGTTCAATATCTAAAATACTCATATCGGTAAGTCGAAGAATTCAGGGATTAATTCATCCACGTAAATCCATTGCTCCTGTAAAAAATGCTCGTCTTCAGTGACGATCTCATTCACATCTTGCTTGAAATATTTGGCATTGCATGTGGCTAAAATATCACCACTTTGTGTACATAAATAACCTTCACCTAAAAAAAGTCGACGACGATCTTCGGTAATTTTTCCTACAACATATAACGTATCATGGAGAGGGACAGGTTTCTGAAAACGAATATTTAAATCATAGGTTACGCCAAAAGTATTAGGCTCGTAGATTTGAATAGCACGTCCTATCGTTTCATCAAGGAGTGCTGTGATAATTCCACCATGCATCCGAGTAGGATAACTTTGATGGACATTTTCACCATGAAAAACACCTAAAATGAGCGCGTGATCAAGCTCATAAAATTTGGTGTGTAATCCTGCTTCATTGTGCATATCACAGACAAAACACATCTGCGAGTTATTTTGTTTTTTCGTGACTTTATATTTCATATTAGACTCAAATCAAAATGAATGTACAACATATAAAGAGTCCCATAAAGGGCCAAGATAGTTGATACGATCAAAAGTGTATGATAAAGTTTTTGAAATTTAAAGGGTTTTGAGAAGGTTTGAAACAAACCGATGGAAAATGGAATCAAGACGACTTTTAGATACGTCCTCTTATCGAGTTTTTCATGATAGCCAATGTAAATACGCAGTACTAGTAAAAGGAGAGGTCCCACAAATGCTCCAAGATAAAGAGCATAGATAATCGTGAATAAAAGTGTACTAAGCATGGCGTCTACCTCCAAAAATTCCATAAGCTAAAACGAATAATGGAACGAGGAAAAACATCAGTGTATCTAGGAAAAACAAGCCAAGAACACCCCATATAAGTGAGGAAAATGTTGCCAAAAAGATTTGTTTTTTCGTCATGATAAAACCTCACTTTCTGAAACAAGATACGTGCTTAGGGTACCGTTCTCCAATATTTCAATATGTCTTCCGCCTTTTTCTAAGGTGCCATACCCGTTATAACCAGTGGCACGCCCATAGGCGAGCATGATGCCATCGAGCATAAAATAGAAATCATTAAGATGGTCATGGCCCACAAAAAGCGCTTTGGATTTACCAAATTCTACCATCGCATCAAAAAAACCTGTATCCATACCTTGAGAATAGACACGATCTTCACCAAATGTTCCCACGATATTATCATAGAGATTGTATTGGATCAAGGGGATGTGCATGAACACAATGGAATCGACAAGATCATCTTCGACATGTCCACGATACCACTCGACCTGTCCTTCCGATAGATAATCATATTCAAAATCTGCATCCTCTAACTCAGGCGCTTCTGCTTTCGAATCTAAAAGATAAAGTCGATGAAAAGGAATCCCATCATTGGTAAAGGTAAAGTGAAAATTACCCACTCCACCCTGATCAATCATAGGACCGACTTTGAAATAGAGATAATCGGTTTCTGGAATAATCGACAAGAAATCCTCATAAGTATGATAGTCGTTCTCATGATTGCCAAAGATAAATGTCCATGGTGTTTTGAGTTTTTCCATGTGAGCGATGATTTGTTTAAACAAACGTGGCGCAGATGGTGACATCGTCAAATCACCTGAGATAACAATGAGATCGTAATCATCTGCTTCTGAGAGGGCTGTGATCAATTTGAGTGTCTTTTGATCACGAAAATCATATCCATAAGTCATATGGAGATCAGTGATCTGCAGAATTTTTAATGTGTCTCCCTTCATTTCTAGCACGAAGGGTTGATCATCGGTATATTGAATGGGATCATTTTGACATGATGTTAGGGTTACTGTTAACCCTATGATAATTAAGAATAATATGATTTTACGCATGTTGAGATAACCTCTTAAGTAAGTCTTCTAATTCTAATACGCGAACTACATAAAAGTCATAAACTTTGTCAGAAAATGAGACAAAGACCATTTCATTTTCATTGATGTAGCGCTTAATACGAAGGGTTGATGGAAAGACAATCACGATTTTTGGATATGGAGAAGATAGACGCTGTGTTTGGTCGATAATATGAGATTTACCAATCGCATGAATATCCCATTTGTTTCTACTATTGATGGTGAGTTCTGCATTGGCAGGCACATGGAAGTAGAGTATCGAATAAATCTCTTCGTTGATCGTGACTGTAAGCTGTCCATGGATTTCTGAAACTTCTCCGTATTGTTGAACGGTTAATCGTGTGTTCTCTTTAATTTTAGTCTCATTTTTCTTTTGTTGAAAGATCAATACGAGATAGATGATAAGAAGAATCCCCGTCCCTGCAATGAGAAATTCAAGAAACATGATCCATCACCACCTTTGTCACTGACATTAAGACTTCATTTTCAAAGGTACAATGGAAATGATAGCGTGTTTGCTCTGTTATCATGGTGGGTAAAAAATAGCGGATATTATGGGCTACTCCGTAGTTCTTTGGATCGATAATCCAATCAAGTGATTTCCAATCTAAAATGCCTTCATCGGTAGCAAGAGGCGTCTCTATTTTGGGATACTCATCCCCAGAAATGAGAAATAAGTGTAACCCTTGCCCATGAGCATCAAACGTATTCCACGTCATAATGCCACAGTCTTTGACATCATCAGGTTGGAACTTCTGTCCTGTTTCTTCGAAAAGTTCGCGCAGAATGCCTTGCAAAGGGGTTTCACCCGTCGTGAGTTTACCACCTAGACCATTCCAGCATCCTTGCCAGGGTTTTTTCTTTCGATTTACCATGAGAATTTCATCTTGTTTTTTTATAAAAGCTAAAGTGTATGTATACATAAGGTCCCTCACACATGACTTTATTATAACATGGTCGCCCTATTTTTTGAGATGAAGTATCTTTAAGTTGTGGTTATCAATGATTTTCTATATAATATGAGTAGGTATTTGGAAAGAAGGCTCATGATGTCATTTCAATCGATTGAAGATTATCGTAAAACATTAACTGAAGATCAAGGATGGTGGTTTGATCAAGTCAGTGATTATGTCAAAAAGACATATCCATCTTTTCCATTTGTCTTATCCTACCAGCGTCCCATGTTTAAAATTAAACCGAAATTATTTTTAATGCTTGGTGGTGGAGCTCATCATTTTTCCATTTATACCACTGATTTTGACTATGTCAACCAGTGGAAAGCAAAGAAAATACCCAACCTCAAATTTGGAAAATCAGCTGTTCTATTTCCCTTACATAAAAAAGAGATGATCACACTAGCTTATCAGATGTGTGATTAAGTCATCAAACGTGCAAGCTAAACAATTCGTTGCGTCTAAAATTCGATTTTTTATGCGATAAAGTCTTGCAATTTTAACATGTTATGCTATAATAACACATGCACGACCAAAACGCCTCCTTAGCTCAGCTGGCAGAGCAACTGACTCTTAATCAGTGGGTCCACGGTTCGATCCCGTGAGGGGGTACCATCGAAGATAAAAGCACATCCAAAGATGTGCTTATTTTTTTCTTACGTTGATAGAAATTGGATAATGATCACTTAAATATCTGGCTTGTTTCTTATGATGGTGAACCTTAGGCGACTCAATGGTCCACTGATCAGATAGAAAGATATAATCGATGGGTTGTCCTACGATATCATCACTAAACCCATGGAAGGTTAACGGGGGTGTTTCCATCGCATCATAAAGCGTTTGATGAGATTTTCTTAACGATGTGATGGTCAGTGAATCGGGATATTGATTGAAATCCCCTGTGATCACGTAAGGAAGATGATCTTGATTAATATGATGGATGATTTTCATTAAGTGATTGGCTTGCTGATGGCATATATCATCACTAGCATAATCTAAATGTGTATTAAATAAGTAAAAAGGAATGTCCCCACCAATCTTCGCATAGGTAACAATACGGGGAAAATGGCTTCCAGGGATCGTTGATTCAACATGGGGTGTATCCGTTAACCATCGTGTTCCATAATCCAATAAGGGTAAGCGTTTATGAATGGCAATAGGCGTCCCTTCTCCACGAGAATCACGGCCTTGATAAATCAGTTGATATTCATGGCTTAATCCTTCGATTAAATCTTGATACATGCCTGGCCCTGCTTCTTGCATCCCTATCACGTCAAACTTTTCTTGTAAAATAAAGTCAATCATCGCATCCTTACGATATGTCCATGCGCGTGTTCCATCCACAGGAACATCAATCCTTAAATTTATACTTGCAATCTGCATTTTCATCACCTAAACCTATTGTAGCATTATCACCTAAAAAAAATAAAAAAGATGTCTTTGATTTCAAGACATCTTTGTCATAAGTTGTTTATTGATTAACTGACGTTTACCGTTAAGCTTAATGTTTGTTCAATATAAACGGCGACGTAGATTAAATCTGCATTGGGCATTTCATCGGGAAGTTCTCCACTCCATCCCACAAAAAGATAACCTGGACGTTCTGGACCTTCAGGAAGCACAAAATCAGAAAGGTTAGCACCTGCAGCTAGATGTTCACTATAAACGACATTGCCAAGATGATCTTCAAATGAAATTTCTTGAATATCTACAGTGGTTGCATGTGTCTTAGAGACTTCAAGAACAAAGGTCATCGCAGCGAGTAACATGGTTAATGTCATGATGATATATTTCATAGTTTAGTGCTCCTTTCATCTATTTCACATTCATTATACGTAGAATCTCTTACGTTGAAATAACGCGTTTCTTACGTATTTATTAATTCGTTTCTCGAAAAATCATTTGTGTTAAATGCTGTTTTAGTAACCGTAAATGTCTCGAAGACTCATATAGAGATAATTGTTCATCAAGCCAAACAAGGTTTGCTTCCTTTACTTTGTGCTCGATCATTTTTTTTGTGAGTTCATGATAACGGCGATCATCGATTAACACGCAATGAAATCCATCAGATGTTGATTGACAAATCGCTTGTGTACGGATGTAATCTTTTGTTTTTTCACATTTGAGACGGATCATGGTATCGAAGGGTTGTTTTAAGGATTGTTCAGCAAAATACTTAAACTTGCGATAATCGTATTTATGAATCCACGACTTCATTTGTTCGTTACTTAGGGTTATATCGCTAGGTGTATCATGATTTGTCTGGCAAGCGTGGGATGGATGCAAAAAAAGTTCACCTTTATGATGATTGTAGATTAAATAAAAATCCCAACTCACATTTAGCGTCTGCATCGTATCCCCTCCAAGATGAGATTAGTTTACCAAAAAGAGTTTACGAGTCTATAACGGAATTATTAAGTATTTCTTAAATAAAAAAGAGAGTAGTAGACTACCCTCTTCAATCGATCTATTCTTGACCCAATTTATAACCAAATCCCCACATGGTTAATACAATCTTAGGATGAGATGGATCATCTTCAATTTTTTCTCTTAGTCGACGAATATGAACATTGATCACATTGTCGTTATAATAGTATTCTTCACCCCACACCGTACGATACATCTGTTGTTTAGAAAACGTCTGATCGGGATGGGTCACGAGTAATTTCAAAATTTCAAATTCTTTTAATGTAAGCTCGAGCAATTTGCCATCTTTTTTCACTTCGAATGTGCTCAAGTTGATGTTGAGTGGTCCAATATCCATGACTGTCTTTTGTTCTTTTTCATGGGATTTTTGGGAACGCCGCAGTACGGCTTTGACTCTGGCGACAAGTTCCAACATAGAGAAAGGTTTGGAGAGATAGTCATCGGCTCCTAATCCCAAATTAATCGCTTTTTCAACATCGGTATCCTTTGTTGAAATGATGATCACTGGAACATCACCTTTTGATCGAATATGTCTTAAGACTTCTTCCCCATTCTTCAATGGCAGCATTAAATCAAGCAAAACACAGTCATAAGCTACAGCATCAAATTGCTTGATGGCATCTTCTCCATTGAATACGGCTTTGACATCAAACATTTCTTCTTTCAGTTTCGCTTCAATGCTCCGGCTGACGAGGATGTTATCTTCGACGATTAGAATTTTTTGTGACATAAGGCACCTCTTCTTCAATTATGATGAAAGCTTATTCTATTTTTATTATACCATCAAGTAAGATAAAGAAGATGAAAAAAAATGCCTTGACCGCAGGGGGGGCGCGGACAAGGCGACTGAGAATCAGTTAAACGACAAGAACACCCTAAAGGGGTGAAACTCATCATATTGTTTAAAGGAATCTCAGGTACCTTCATTATATATGATTTATCCAAAAATACAAGGACTTAACACAAAAGAGTTCTTTGAAAAAAGAAAAGCCTGTTGTACAGGCTACATTCTTATTACTTTCGTTTACGACAGGAATCCCTGACGATAATTTCGGTGTCTACGACAATCGGATCAATCTTTCTTACTTTTCCTTCAATCATTCCAAGGAGCGTTTCACACGCAAGTTCACCAAAGGCTTCGTAGTCCTGACGGATGGTGGTAAGTTTGGGAGTGACGATCTCACACACTTGAAGATCATCAAATCCAATCACGGAAACATCACCGGGAACAGAAAAACCATGATTGTTGAGATAATTGATCGCGCCAATGGCCATAAGATCAGAAACGGAACACACAGCCTCAGGAAGTCCATATTCTTCAAAGATCATTTTCATGGTCATATAGCCTTCTTCATAGCTATAATTCTCATTGGATCTTTCGGCTAAATAAAGAGGTTCAAGTCCCTTTTCGTGAATAAAATCTAGATATGCACGTAAACGTTCGCGACCAATAAAATTGGTGTAAGACCCATTGATAAAGGCGATACGCTTATGGCCTAAATCATAGAGATACTTACAGGAACGTTTGATCGAATGATAGGAATCCGAGAAAATAGAATTGGGTCCTTTTTCCGTTGGGTCTAACGTTAAAACCGCAAGTTGGCTTTGATACAGTTTGTGTATCGCTTCATTGTTATCTCCACCTGAAACAACGAGGACAGCATCGACGTTTTTCGATTGACAATGTCTTAAGTAATCAAGCCCACTGTCGGTATTGTGTGATAACAATAAAATATCGTATCCTTTTGACTCGATGTTTTTGCGAAAAGCTTCCAGTACACCGGAGAAAAAGAGATTTTTGAGACCATACTGTACTTCATACACAACGCCTACGGTATTTGAACGCTTACGCACTAAGCTTTGTGCGGTCGCATTTGGCATGTAGCCAAGCTCATCGGCGATGTCAATGATTCTCTTTCTTGTCTTTTCACTAATTTCTGTATAACCATTTAATGCTTTTGATACGGTTGAGATTGAAACTTTCGAAAGTTTCGCGATTTCATCGATGGTAACCATCATTTCACTTCCAGTCCACAAGTATTGTAGCAAATAGACGTAGTAAATGTCGATATTTTAAAGAAAATTTACGAATAATGAACGAAATTTTCTCATTGATTAATCATTAGTGTGACGATGGAGTGAGGTTCGAGGTGAATAACTTTGCCCTTTGAATCAAGAACCAGCGAGACCGTGTGATGATTTGAGGTCTCATTTTGGATAACGACGATAAGTTCTTGATCGGGATTTTGATAAGAAACTGAATATACACCTTGAGGTAAATTCATCACAGATTGAATACGCTTCGCATGTTCCTTAAGATATCTCGAAAAATGACCAATATAGTAGTATGATGAATTAATGATGATTTCCTTTGTTTTTCGATCATAGAGGATGGGGGCATCACAATAATTTTTAACGTGATTTGGCCCTCCTTCTTCATTGAGAATCAAATTCCAATCAATCCAACCCTCGACATGATGATTGAAATCACCGATAATGTTCCGAGCATAGCGTTCACCGGTATGCCACTGGTGGGGTTTGGGTCCTCCTTCGATGCATCCTTCGGTAAATAGAAGATGCTTTTCGGGGAAAAGTGATTTAACAACGGATAGATTCTCAAAAGCTTCACTGACATACCAATGGTGACCGATCCCCCAAAGATACTTAGATGCCTGTGGATCTGATAGTAGCGTATGGGCTCTAGGGATGATGATATCACGATTGTGATCCCACCCTAGAATCTTAAGATCTGGGTTATAGGTATGTAGTGTCGGTCCTAAGTAATCCTTCAAGAAATCGCGTTCTTCTTCAGCGGAATAAATACATGAATCCCATGTTTGGACAGCTTGAGGTTCATTTTGGATGGTTACCGCCCAAAAAGGAATACCTCGCAATTTCATTTCAGATAAATATTTGACAAAATAATTAGCCCATGTTTGATGATACTTTGAAAGGAGTGATCCCCCGTGATTCATGTCTTGATTTGTTTTCATCCATGCGGGTGGTGACCAAGGAGAAGCCAGCAATTTTAACTTTTTTTGATACGCCATGGCTTTCTTGATCATGGGGATGACCCAACGATCTTCTCTAGAAAGATCAAATGTCTTTAATGACTCATCACCCTCAGCGACATAAGTATAATTCTCCAAGGCAAAATCGGAACTATGAATCGCTGTGCGACCCATTGTATAGTTTAACCCTTCCTTAGAAAAGTATTTTTCGATGACCTCGTGTTGTTGATCAACTGAAAGTTCTGCAAATGTATACGCTGCAGCTTCCGTAAAAGCCCCACCAAATCCGATGTGTGTTTGATAAGTGACCTTAGGATTCAATACAATCATCGGATGATTGGGATCAACACCATCAAAGGTTTCAGTGGGATGTTGATGCCACCGTTCTAAGGTATCTCTTGCAGTTTGAATTTTGGTTATTTGCATGTGAACCTCCCTCGATACATTTATAAGAATATGACCTGGATGAAAATCTAAACTTGGTATTTAAAATGATGACCTTATTTTGACTTTAATATGACTTTAACACGATCAAAATGACCACGTCTTATCTGTTCTGCAAGATGACCATCCACAGTGGATCCCTGAATCGTGACAAGGTCAAAGGCATTCGACAGTTGATATTCGACTGGCACGAGGCCATCAAAGGTATCCTTAAGTTCAGGATTGACCACAGTAATAGACACTTTATTGAATAATTTGAAGGATACTTCGTGATTGTCATCAAAGAAATCCTTCGTCAAAATCGGTTGAACTCTAAATTTCAACACTTGATCTTCAAATGTGAATAGTTTTTTCCCAGTCATCATGAGGATCATGAGTGTCATCGCTTCTGAGGTTGTTCCGGTAAGTCGAGCGACAAAGGCACGACCATGATTCTTAGGATTAGGGTTATTGGACGTTGCGATAAATGAAGCATTTTCTAGTGGGCTTCTGCCATAGACTTCAGGATCCATAAAGGGAGGCATCGCTGTTTTCATATCGTTAAAATATTCTTTATACAGTCCACTTTTCATTAAGCTGATTAAATATTTATAGGACATGTGCATAAAGCACGCTTCGCGTTCCAACCATCCTTTAGTAAATGCACGAGCACGTCCAATTTCAAGCGTTTCGTCATCGAGTGGATTTGAGGTTAAGTAAAGACCTAACTTTTGATCATACATCTCGGTTTGTTTGATTTTGTCATAGATTACTTTGGCTTCATCATGGTCATGTAATTGTTTCAAATAAGTAGCTGGGGCTTCTAAATAGAAGGGAAGCATTCTTACTTTCCATGAACGAACCGTCACGGTTGGATAACCTAATTCAGGATGTCTCTTATCGTTGACTTGATAGTCAAAAGCTTCATAGGCTAAGTAAGTGGGTAAAATGCCATCTCCCATGTTTTTTGCTTTTGTTAAGCCTTTTTCGATGGCTTTTCTCATAACATCGAAACCATGAATAAGATCATTTTTACTGAGTTTCAATGGTTGTGGATCCAGGAAAAATTTCGTATCACGATCAAAAGCTTCGCGTAAATCTTGCAGATGATCAAATCCAAAATCAACCCCTGCAACCACGTCTTTGAAGAATTGTGCAATCCGTGTTGGAACTAAAAATTGTTCATCTTCGAGTTGTGGTAACCATTCGAGCATACGATCAACCAAACGCTTTAATGTAATGGTTTCTGTGAGTCCCGAACCGAATATAGCAGGTAAGCCATTCATGGCATCATTCCAGCCTGGCTTTTCACTATCCATCATCATTCCCATACCTTCGGGGTCTAGGCTGGTAAACTTAATTGATGCCAAATGAATTAACTTAGTTAAGAGTGTGACACGAATCGTTTCCCCATGCGCACTCTTATGGAAGTTAGTTTGATTGACTGCAAGTTTTGCTCTATCAATCTTTTCTTGGTCATGATAAAGGGGCCCAAGTTGACGAACTTCTCCTTTAGGTGTCATCACATACTTGATTGCACGAGGATAAACCGAAACATGGTTCTGATAGAACCGATATTCTAGACTTAAGAGGAGTTTATCTAAGCGATCAGGGAAAACATTTAAATAGGATTCAATGAGATCCATATTATAAATCCAGTGATCACTCCAATAACCTGTTCCATAGACAGATTGAATCTCTTGCGTTGCATATGAAAGAACGTGTGCTAAGAAACGCTCTTTATCCACCGTTAGTCCAATCTTATAATGATCGACCTCTGTCATCAATTTACCTGGTGTAAATGATTTCTTTAAAATGTTTTCAACCCGTTCTTGATGGGAAGTGACGAGTTTTAAGATATCGGGTAAATCCTCAAGATTTATCTTTAATTTACTTCCTTGAATCGTCAGAGGATTATGACCATCGAGCTGAATGAGATCCATGAACTGACGGATATTAAACAGTTGTGCTTCAGGAACAAAATAGACATCATTACGACGGTTTTGATTCACATCTCGATACGAACCATTTCCTTGTGAAAAGTATGCAGGTTCAACAAAGTAATTGTTATATTCTCGTTCCATATCCCCATGAATTCTTGAATAAACATGGTAGATGATTTCGTGTTCTTTTCCTTTAAACACGAGAGGATAACCGCCACGTAATAAATTATCAAGGAAACTTTGTTTTAAGTAGGCATCAAACGTTTTATAACGTGTGGATACTTCCAAAGGAGCGGTAACTTCTTCACCTAGGGTCATCGCATAGGCTTCTAGCTTTTCAAAATACTCAAAGCTGAGGGTCGTTTCAAGTTCATGCAATTCTTCTAAATGATTCGCTTTCCCAAAGAGGGTATAAAACTCATACTTGTCTTTTAACTCAAAGGCTTGCGCTGAAAACCCACTCATGAGTTGATTTACTGTGACTTGATCTTCTAATAATAACTGAGAGAGTGCATGATCTTTAAAAACCTTGGGTTCACGCAGTGACATCTCATAACCAAAGATCAAAGATGGATCAAAGATAACGTCCAGTTTTTCTTGTTCTTGGTTGATGGATACGTAAAAATTACCTTGTTCGACCCCTTCAACTTCAGCAGTATCTTCAGTGGTTGAACGATTTTTTAGTAATGGCATCTTTCGTTCTTGATTAAAGACGTCAAACCAAGCAACCGCTAGATTGCTCATGTTTTTAATCATGAATTGGTTGGTCCCATAAGGCCACATCGTTGCTAAACCATCGATGAGTTCTATCGATCGTTTATTTTTGCCTAAATTCTTCAGTGATACTTTTCGAATTAATCCAGGATAAGGTTGATTCGTGACATTAAAGTACTTCACTGTCACTTCAACATCATTAAACACTTCTTTAATCCCTACAGCATTCGTTTCAATCCACATTTGGCGTGGATTATCTTGTGTGGAACTAAAAGGTTCGTGATAATGCCCATCGACTTTAATAAAGGTGCGAAATCCATCGATTTCTGTACGACGATATGCCATATTGGCTGGACTAAAATCTAAAATGGCTTGATCTTTGGATTCAAGACCAAAACTCGAAATCAGTTGACCTCGATTCACGTAATACACCCACATAGGGATGCCATAACGACCGGCAATTCCAGGCAAAAAGGAGGCAAATGGCTTTTTTTGATCGTAGCGATCAATCCATAATTTGCCTTGTTCGTATTGGTAAGAAGACTTCATCATGTCTTATCCTTTCTGTAAATTGGTCACTGTTTCTGATTGATAGACTCTCACGTATTCAATTTCCATGCGTTGTGGGAAGATCGAATCATCAACACCTTCAGCACCACCCCAATTACCTCCTACGGCGATATTGAGTAATAAATGGAAACGTTGATCAAAAGGCCATTCTTCAAATCCAGGACAATTCAAATAAAGACCTGGATAAAAACGGTAATATTGAACATCGTTGATGTAGAAAATAATGCGTTCAGGTAACCAGACGATGGAATATTTATTAAACCCAGTCGAAGCACTTTCAATCACGCGAGATCCACTCTTTTGAGTGCCTATCGAATGATTATAAAACTTGGTATGAATCGATCCATGAATGACGTTTTGGTCATAACCAACATGTTCCATAATATCGATTTCACCACTGTTTGGCCAGTTTCCATAACGCCAATCGGTGGGTAACATCCAAATCGCAGGCCATGTGCCTACACCGGTAGGCAGTTTAGCACTGATTTCAAATTTACCATATTTCCAATCGCCTTTGTTCTTACTGATGACGCGTGCAGAGGTATAATCACGACCTAAATAAGCTTCTTTACGCGCTTCAATGATCATCTTGCCATCTTCTACCCAAGAGTTAAGGCCATTGGTGTAATACTGGAGTTCATTGTTTCCCCAACCTTGACCACCTACATCATATCCCCATTTGGTTGAATCTAGGGCACCATCAACATCGAATTCATCGGACCAGACGAGTTCATAATCGTCGATGGTCGTAAAATCGTAGTCATACCCAGCGCCTTTACAAAGGGAATAATCTGTTTCTTCAGGGGGTGTCGGTTCATCTTCCTCACATGAGGATAAGAGGAAGATGAATCCGATAAGTAAAATTAATAGTAAGTTTTTTTTCATTTTATTCTCCTGTCATACCGGTACGTTCGATACCTTCAATAAACTTGCGTTGAGCCGCTAAATACATGATGAATAACGGTAACATGGATAAGAAGGTCGCAGCCATACGGTAAGCTTCATTAATTCTCACTTGCCCACCTTGACCAGGAATGCTTCCGGCAAGATCTTCAAATTGAGAGGCAAACAAGGATAATCTTAACACAATCAAAGGATTATTGGAATTAAAGTAGATCGTTGCTGAATAAATATCATTCCAGTTCCACACAAAACTAAAGAGGAAAACGGTAATAATGATGGGTGTGACAAGTTTGACATAAATATGCCAGAACACCTGAGTCGATGTCGCACCATCAATTCTTGCAGCTTCATCCAATGAAATGGGAATCATTTTGAAGAAGTTATAGAAAATCAAGATAAGGATGGCAGAATTGACACCTTGTCCAAAAAGCGTTAATAAAAACTGTGGGAACATCGTTTGGAAAAGGGTGGGTTTTAAAATGCCATCAAGGAATGTTCCCCGAAGTGTTGAGTTAAAGAATGGCGTCCAAATCGTATCTTGTAAGCCGAAGATCGTCATGACACGGGGAATGGTAACCATCGGTAATGGTATAACGAAGGAAAGTAAAACCATCGCAAACCAGAACTTCTTAAACTTAAACTCATAACGGGCAAAAGCGAATCCAGTTAAGGATGCGATGACCGTTTGAACAAACGCCACCACACCTATATTTCTTAACGATTGAAACAGATTACCCGCATCACTAAAGATCCCAAGAATGGCTTGAAGCGGCGCTTCAGCAAAATTGGCAAGCGATGGAGGTAATAATCCTAAGACACGGTTCGCCACCACGTAGTTGGCGAAACTGAGTTGCGTAGGAATCCAGTCCACTTCAGGATTGACCAAGTCAATCTGCGTCAAGAACGACATGGAAATCATTTTTAAAAGGGGATAGAGGAAAATGTAGCTGACACCGATCAGTAAGGCATACACCACCGTCTTACCGATGATACCTGAGGTTGCTTTATGTCCAAATAGGCGTTTTCTCCATTTAAGAAGATCAAGCTTGTTGATCATGGCTCTTATCCTCCTTCTGCTTCATTTTTTGTTTTATCTTGTTGGTTAAGTCAATCACACTATCTTTGATTTGATCGAAAAGAGGTTTTTGTTGTTTTTGTTGTTGCAACTTCTTCATCTTCTCTAACGTTCTTGCTTTTCTTTCTCTGAGCGATTCTTCATAAATCGTATCATCCTTTTCTCTTAAGAGGGCATACGCGATGCCGACAAAGATAATGACGATGAGTGAATAGATCAAGACGACCGCAGCCGCGAAACCAAGACCATCGGAGTAGTTATCACGGATGGTACCCACGACAAAGTTGTAAATCGGGTTCACTTGGAAAATTGCTATCTGCACGACCGAGAAAATAGAAACGACAAGTGCGGTTGATTTTAGATTGGGAATTGTGATTTTCCAGAGGATCTGCCACGAATTGGCACCATCGATTTGAGCCGCTTCATAAAGCTGTGAATTAATCTTTTGAAGACCATTCATAAATAGGACAATCGGAATCCCCGTAAACCATAAGATCAAGGTAAAGTTATTGAATATTCCAGCAATCATGTCCGCAATGAACGGTGAAAAGTTTTCGATCATACGGAACACGATGATGTCTGTGACATCAATCCGAGTCGTTGAGTCCGAGTTGATGAGCTCGCTCATCACAGGTCCAGACAAAACAACAACGGGG
>JBBIMC010000009.1:0-2188 GCA_037444605.1 Mycoplasmatota bacterium
GTAATTGTCCATTTTTTTAGGTCTTTTTGGTATTGCTTGTGTCCTGGCATCCACTGATCCAAAACATCATAAAACGCTTTGGAATGATTAAACACCTTGGCGTGCGCATATTCATGGAAAAGTACATACGTCAGATAGATTGGATCAAGTCTTGCAAGAAAACTATTGATTGTGATTTCGTTGTGTTTTCGATGATAACTTCCATACTTGGATTTTAGATATTTGATTTTGATGGAAAGAGGAGATAATCCACTTGATTTGATCACAGGAATCACCTGCTGATGAATGTGATCAAGTTCCTTTTCCATCATATAATGATAAACTCTTTTCTTAATCATAAAGATATCATCATTTAACGATTTCACATGGACGATATCTTGATTCATGTGGAGTTGAAATCGTCCTTTCTCCACTACTAATGGATAAGATTTACCCCAAAGTTGAATGATATCATCATGTTCTTTTTCTTTTGATTCCGTCAGTTTATCGTAGAAAATATCAAATTTCTGATCAATAAATCCTTCGATTAAACGCTGTGTCGATAACGGATGTGTCGTAATGTGTAGAATGCCTTCTTTAATGCGAAAATAGGTGTGCTTATTCGGTTTTCGTGTGATCACATAGGGAATAGACTTCCCATCTTTCGTGTAGTATTTCATCGTTTTCTCAGCATCGCATAAGCTTCCACTGGAAATGGTACTGGAATCTTAATCAGTTGTTTGGGATGTCTTGCCACATCAAGTAGTTGACCATCGATATCGGTCATCGACTCGATGACAAAAGGTTCAACTCTACCATCAGGATGAAAGATTTCAACCATCTCTCCTAGAACAAAATGATTTCTTTGTTCAATGACAGCGATTTTTGTTTGGGGATCATATTGTTGCACTAGCCCAATGAATAGTTGTGTGGGTCGTTCGCTTCGCATATTGTAAAGCTGTTGTTCAACCCCTGGCATCCCTTCAAGATAACCATGGGATGCTAAACGATTTTCTGCTTTTTCAAGTTCATTGGCATAAGGTGTGTAATCAGTGATGGTTCCTAATCGTTGATAGTCATCCATCAGTTTTCGGTATGTAGAAACGACAGTCGCGATATAGTGAAGGCTCTTCATCCGTCCTTCAATTTTAAGTGAAGAGACCCCACTATCCATCAAATATGGAATTTGTTCTAGCGCTTCTAAATCTTTCGAAGACATCGAAAATGCTTGATCTGATACTTTTTCTCCATCGCGAATGAGTTCATAGTTCCAACGACACGAATGGGCACACCCTCCGCGATTGGCATCACGATCAGTCATGTTATTCGATAAACTGCAGCGACCCGAATAACTCATGCACATCCCACCATGGATAAAGACTTCAATATCCGCTTTCGTCTTAGGAATGAGTGCCCGTATTTGTGCTTTATCGAGTTCTCTTGCTAAAACCACGCGTTTAATCCCTTGATCGTACCAGAAATTGACGACTTCACTATTCGTCGCACTCTGTTGTGTGGAAAGATGAACTTCGAGACTTGTCTCTTTAAGTGCGGTTTCAATGATATAGGGTGAAGCTGCGATAATGGCATCCACGTTCGCATCTTCTAATGCTTTTAAATAGGAAATCAGATCATGCATATCTTCATGATGAGGAATAATATTGGTCGTCACATAGACTTTTTTACCTCGGGTATGAGCAAATGCAGTAGCTTCTTTAATATCAGCAATGGTGAAGTTTGAAGCCCTTGCACGCAGTGAAAAATCCTGTCCTCCGATAAAGACAGCATCTGCACCATACATTAACGCAATCTTCAATTTTTCTAAATCTCCCGCAGGAGCGAGTAATTCAGTCATCATTCACTGCTCTTTCCTTTGTAGATCGTTTTCTTGAAAAAGAATCCTTGATCCCACGTTTCGTGATATTTGGTTTCAAACTCTAATTTTACACTTTTATCTTTGGTATGATACGCTTG
Organism: Mycoplasmatota bacterium; assembly: GCA_037444605.1. Classification (GTDB taxonomy): domain Bacteria; phylum Bacillota_I; class Bacilli_A; order Acholeplasmatales; family Acholeplasmataceae; genus Peloplasma. The sequence continues at coordinate 1,954 of JBBIMC010000009.1, forward strand.
AGCGATCTTTAAACCATATTCATCATCTTTAAATAATGTATCGATAACCAGATAATCAACGATTGTGGTTAACTCTTCGAGATGATCCAATGTCGAAAAAACATTAGCGCGAAAAACATGTGTTCCTGCTTGGTCTTCCAAAATGGGATATTCGATGCCCGCTCTGGTTTCTTCAATAATCCGTAAATCTTGTCGCTCATGAAATTCTTCGGGAATATCAATGTAATCTGCATAG
>JBBIMC010000009.1:2212-16943 GCA_037444605.1 Mycoplasmatota bacterium
GTTTCGAATAAAACATATTTAAGTGACCATGACCAACCATAAATAGTGATAAGATCTTTTCTTCACCAATCTTTTTTACATCCTCTAGTGTGATTTCTTTGGCGACATAAACACCTTTTATCTTCAAACGATTAAAAAAGTTGAAATCATAATAATTGGTCATCAGTGTTTCAGGATTATAGATGACTTTATTCGCCCATCCTGTGGTAGAGAGTTTTTTGACAACACCAAGATCCGCACAAATAATGCCTGTGAAGTCATCCATTGAAAACTCGCTTAACCAAGAGATGAAATGCGAAAGATGATCATCGGTCATCATTTGATTGGCCATCAAAAAGAGCTCTTTACTTAATTTTTTCGCAGTTTGGATCATTTCATGCATGTCATATGCTGAAAAATTATGGGTCAGTCGTGTCCCATAAAGGTGATTACCAATAATAAACCCATCCACATAGGGGCTTATGGGTTCCATTGATTTTTGTGCATATAGCGTAATCAGCGTCTTCATTATTTTATCCTAACCGACAGAGAGGTTCCATCACCTAAATCATAAAACTCGGTCTTAAAATGGGGATGTTCTGCCAAAAATCGTTTAAAAACATCCAATTTTCTGAGTAATCCTTGCGTATGACGATTCACATTCGCTGGATCGAGATGATGAAAATTGAGATTATCCAGTAGAAAAAAGGGACAAAGAAAATCCCCCTTGTTAAAAAATGTTTGGTATTGTGATTTTGCTGCATCGATAAAGATGAGATCATACGTTTTTTCTGGAAGTTGATAGGTGAGGGCATCGAACGGGTAGAGTGTGATTTGATGATTCTCATCATAGCGATCAAAATGTCGCTTCGCTTCTTCAATCATATACTCATCTCTTTCTAATGTATCCACATGACAACCAAAAGAGGCTATAGCAAGTGCGCTATAGCCAATCGCGGTACCAATTTCAAGAACGTCTTTCACATGATGTTTTTTAATCTCAGCTTCAATCAATGCCAATGCTTCATCGGTGATGATGGGAATCCGTTTCTCAAGGGCATACGCTTTGAGAAAACTTAAATTCATGCGAGTTCGTCTTCCTCGTCGTCTTCTTCATCCTCATCAAGCTCTTCATCAATTTCTAAATCATCGAAGTATTCCTGTAAAATACGGTCGAGCATATCCCATTCTGCATCGGTTTGAATGTCTTCAAACGTTCCTTCATCGGATTCTCCTTCAGGGACGTACACGGCAGCACTGATTTCATGGGATTCAGTGAACTCAAAGACAACATAGTTTTTTCCGTTGGCTTCGTGGGTAAAGAGAATATTGACGATTTCTTCGTCTCCATTGTCTTTGGTAATAATCATTTGATCTTCTTTAATCATGGTCTTGCTCCTTTATAATCGAGATAATTTTGTAAGATAACGACGGCTGCAAGCTCGTCTTTCTTTTGTTTTTGTGTGTGGCGTCGCTGTGCCCCTTCAATCATGACTTTTCTTACGGTTGCTGTGGAAAGACGTTCATCCCATAAAACCACTTGGATTGAACTCATCTTTTCCAAAGTTTCTTTGAATTTGATACTGATTTCGCCACGAATACCCAGATCATTATTCATATGTTTGGGTAAGCCAAGAACGACGGTATCAATCTTCAAAGATGTAATCAATGAATGCACTTGTCGGCTGGCATCGTCATAGTCATCATCTTTAAAACGAATCGTGGTCAATGTACTGGCAATAATGCCTGATTCACTGATGGCAACACCTACGGTTTTACTTCCTAAATCTAAGCCTAAATATCGGTTCATAAGGATGATTTAAGTTCTTCAATCAACGATTGAATGGTGGATAGATCTTGTGTCCCACCTTGGGCAAACATACCTTTCCCGCCACCAGATCCATGGGTTATTTCAGCAGCTTTTTTAATCCATAGGTTAGCCTCTTCATGAGCACTCTTGCACAGGAAAGATGCTTTACCATCAGAAACGTTGACTAAGAAGAGAAGGTCCGCCTTTATTTTATCATAAAGTGCATCAATCAGTTGCTTGAGCACCTTCACTTCAAGCCCTTCAGTATAAATGACTTGACGTTTTGTATTGGGATCTGTGATAAAGTCATCCAGACGCTGTAAGACATCCATTTCTTTTTGGCGATTGAGTTCTTTTTCATACTGCTTCGCGAGTTCCTTAAGTTCTTCAATGTAGCGTCTGCGTTGGATGATGTCTTGGTATGATCCAGTCGTGACTGGGGCTTCAGGTATATGAAGGGATGTCGAGAGACGCATCATCTTTTCTTTGATGAGTTGAATTTCAGCATCAAGAGGTTCTAAGAATGATCCCATTTGAAAGACCACATCCGGTCCAGTGACACCTTCCATACGGTAGATGCCCGAGCCAATCGATTCATAGAGTACAATCGCGAAATTGATGATTTCCTTTGTGTTTTTCACGTGAGTTCCCCCACAGAATTCCTTACTCCATCCCATGTCGACAACGCGAACAATATCGCCATATTTCTCACCAAATAACGCCATTGCGCCTAATTTACGCGCTTCTTCAATGGGGAGTTGTCTGATGATGACATCAAGAGGTGTTTCTTTAATATAGTGGTTAACCAAACGCTCTACTTCTAAAATTCTTTCATCACTTTCGGTTTCAAAATGATTGAAGTCAAAACGCCAACTTTTTGGCGAAACTTGCGACCCTTGCTGGTTTGCATGTTTACCAAAGATATCTTTAATGGCCTGATGGAATAGATGAGCTGCAGAGTGATTACGTACGGTCTTTACGCGCATTTTAGGATCAACGACAGCAAGTACCTCATCACCTTCACTGTATTCGCCTTCGACTTTGTGTAAAAACTGTCCATGAGGGAGTTTCATCACGTCGATGACTTGGAGTCCATTGATCCACCCTTGATCGGCAACCTGTCCACCGGACGTTGCATAAAAAGGTGTTTGATCTAGAACAATCCCTTCATCAAAAACTTTGATGACTTTCGCTTCTGTCTGCAAGACATCATAACCGATAAATTTAGAGGGTGTGATAAAGTTTAAGTAAGCTTCTTCTTGTGCTTTCATGGATCCACTGACATTGCGTGCTTGTCTTGAACGTTCTTTTTGTTTTTCGAGTTCATGATTAAATGCGGCAACATCAACAAAGACGCCCTGTTCTTCAGCATATTCTAACGTTAATTCAATGGGAAAACCATAGGTATCATAGAGTTTAAAGGCAACTTCACCACTGACCTTTTTACCATCTTTTTCAATGGCTTCAAGTAAATGCTTTTCGCCTTCATTGATCGTTTCTAAGAACTTCTGTTCTTCCTTAAGAATCAGCTTTTTGACAATGTCTTTCGTTTCATAAAGATTAGTATAAAACGTTCCCATGATGTCGACAACATCATCCACTAATTTGTAGAGGAAAGGTTCGGTTAAATGAAGGGTTCTTCCATATTTCACGGCACGTCTGAGCAAACGACGTAAAACATAACCACGGCCTTCATTGGATAAAATCGCACCATCACTAATCGCAAACGTCAACGCTTTGATATGATCAGCGATGACCTTAAATGCCATTTGTCCTTGATAGTTAATGTTTGAGATTTCTTCGGTATGTTTAATAATAGGGAAAAACAAGTCTGTTTCAAAGTTAGTTTTGGTTCCTTGAATAACACATGCAAAACGTTCTAGACCAGCGCCGGTATCAATGTTTTTACTGGGTAATTCTGGATATTGATCACGCGTTAAGTTTGGTTTTGAATTAAATTGCGAGAAAACGATATTCCATATTTCGATATAGCGTTCATTTTCGAGATCTTCTTCGATGAGTTCTTTTCCTCTTGAATCATAGGATTCACCACGATCAAAATAGATTTCTGTATCGGGGCCACAGGGACCCGCACCAATTTCCCAGAAATTATCTTCACGAGGAATGAGATGCGATGGGTCAACACCGAGTTCAATCCAACGATCTCTCGCTTCAAGATCATCCGGATAATAGGTCATATAGAGTTTTTCAAGCGGAAAACCGAACCATTTAGGATCCGTGAGTAATTCGAGTCCCCATGCAATCGCTTCATGCTTGAAATAATCGCCAATCGAAAAATTACCGAGCATTTCAAAGAAGGTATGATGGCGTGCGGTACGACCGACATTGTCGATATCATTGGTTCTGATACATTTTTGCACATTGGTGATGCGGGGATTTTGGGGTTTCTCCGTACCATCAAAGTACTTCTTTAAAGGTGCAACACCCGCATTGATCCACAAAAGTGTGGGATCGTTTTGGGGAACCAAAGAAGCAGAGGCTTCCACCTTGTGTTTTTTTGATTCAAAAAAGCGTAACCATGTCTGTCTAATTTCTGCTGCAGTCATCATTTTCATATGTATTCCTCCTCATCAAAGAAAAACGCCCTTAGTCAATCTAAGGACGTAAGTTATTACGCGGTACCACCTTAGTTCTAGGAAAACCCTAGCCCTCAAATATCGTTAAGGCCGACATACCTTTTGCTCCCAAACAGCCTTCACCATCTTCTTATCTTCGTTTACACCACCCACGAAGTCTCTTTGAAAAAGAAAGATGATTACTCCTTTTGTTCATCGCACATTTATTTTAGCACAAACCTATCTTCTTGTAAAGCCATTTCATCAGACTTGCTTTCTGTGCTAAAAATCAGAATTTTCGATAGTTATAAATAGACTTTGACACCCAATATGCTCACGCATTAGGATGGATCATCTCATAATGTAAAATATCTTCTTCGATGTAAGGTCCTTTGACAACGTTAAAACCTAAACCTTCATAGTAGGATTTTAAATATGCTTGACCTGAAATACGAATGGGTTGTCCTTTGATATCTTGCATCGCTTCTTTAATCAGTTTGGTTGCAAGACCTTTATTTCGGTAATCAGGTTCAGTAAGCACTCTTGAAATCGCGTATTCCTTAAATTTGTATCCAGGCTCAACAAGCCGTAAATAAGAAATGAGTTTATTTCCCTCAAAAATCATATAGTGAACTGATTTTTGATCTTTATAATCTGTATCAAGGTACAAAATTTTTTGCTCCATGACAAAAACCTTACCACGTAAATCTAAGATTTGATAGAGTTCTTGATTGGTAAGTTCACCAAACGTTTTTTTAACGATGTTTAAAGACATATTTAAATGTTACAGGTGCACCAAGTGCAGCCCATCCTCCAATCAATAAATAGCGTATAAAGTCAAAGAAAATCACTTCAGGGAAAATAAGTTTCAATCCTTCTTTGATGACCAAAGCCACGGCAAGACCCAACAGAATTTTTAAGATTTGAACCCACATTTTCGCACGAACATCATATCCGATATACTTCTTTTCAAAATAATATCCAACTGCAAACCCTACAAAACCTCCTGCACCTACCGCTAAATCATGGTGTGGGAAAAAGAGAAGCGCTGCGATAAATAAAGGAGCTAACATCAACGTATAAATATGTTCATCATTCCCCATTTTATCAACAAGTTTAAACGATAGATACGTCAGACCTAACGCTAAGAGTAATCCAGCGATGACATCGGTTAAGAAATGTTGGCCCAAATACATTCTGGATAAGGGGACCATGATCATGATAAATAGTCCAATCCATTTAAAGTATTTCTTATCATACTTTTTCGCGATGTGATAAGATGTATACCCTAAGACCCCAGATGCTTGAGCGTGACCACTAGGAAATGAATACCCTGTCGTCCGCCAACTCGGTTCTGATTCCACACCAGGATAATAAAAGGGGCGTGTTCGTTTGAAAACATTTTTAAGCGCTGTATTCGCGATTGCACTCATCATATATGCAAAAACAAATTTATGAGCTAATCGCTTATCCACCGTCCAATAAAGTACGCCAGCAACGAGGATAAAAAAGATTTGATCACCTAATTGTGTGATGAGATAAAACGTGCCATCAAGAAAAGCGTTTCTTAAGTCTTGTAAGCGATAAATGATCTCTAAATCCATGCGTTCACTCCTTCATCTAAATGATTCTCTTCGTCTTTGGTGGTACAGATGTGATGAAATGTGTCATTCATCTGCCATGTATGTCCATCATAAAGACCTTCATCCATCAATTTATGAATGATATGTTTACCCAATCGATATCCATAATTGGCCTTATCCTTCACACTTTCTTTTTTGAAGTCAAGGATGTCGATCAAGAGGATTGAAAATAGCTTTTTGGTTTCAAAGTTAACTAAAAGGATCGGTGACTCCTCATATTTCTTTGGATGAAATCTACCATCGATTGGGATGGCTATGATAATGTTACACCCTTGCTCAATCAAAACATCGACAGGACAGTTATCTTTGATACCTCCATCGACATAATAGGATTCATCAATTTCAGTGGAACCAAAAATTAGGGGGATCGATGCGGATGCAAGGACAGCCTTATGGGGATAATTAAAGTTGTTCAAATGAAACACTTCTTTTTCCATCCGATGCAGCATGACCTGTTCGACCATCGAACCCTTACGGATTTTGGTGGCTGTCACATAACCCTGAATTTTACTTTCGCGGATTTCTTTGAGTGAGATTTGTTTTGAGAGTCTCTCAAACAGACTTTTGACACTAAATAAACCGATTTTACTGAACTGGAGGTGATCGAAATGGTGACCATAGACATCTTGATTGGTGATGGTTTCCCATGTTTCGATCATACGATCAAAAGAAAACTTCGCCATGACCATGAGCGTGTTAATCGCACCGATTGAACTACCCGCGACACTATCAATTTGATTCAAAATACCTGCTTCATCCAGTGCCTTAAGTACACCGATTTGGTAGGATCCTCTCGATCCACCACCACCTAAAGCTAGACCGATTTTAGGTACCATGAGCTCACCTTCTTCGCATGATTTTTTTCAAACGATCGTTGGCATCTCTTTCTTTTAAGTCATCGCGCTTGTCATAAGATTTTTTACCTTTGGCAAGAGCAATTTCAATTTTGCAAAGTCCATCCTTTAAGTAAACCTTTAAGGGGATCAATGTAAAACCCTGTTCGCGTGTTTTGGCAAACAGTTTGAGTATTTCATTTTTGTGCAAAAGTAATTTTCGTGTTCGTGTTTCTTCATGATTAAAACGATTGGAAAATTCATAGATTGCGATATGCATGTTATGAATATATGCTTCACCATGCTTGATCGTCACGAAGGCATCGTTGATGCTTACCTTGCCTAAACGAATGGATTTAATTTCACTGCCAAGGAGTTGAATACCTGCTTCATAGCTGTCTTCGATGAAGTAATCATGCCTTGCCTTTTTGTTTTGTGTAACGATTTTCATAGGTGTAATCCTTCTTATGTTTCTTTTTATCGACGATACCAAAGTCCATCTTCTTATCATTGATATCAACCGATAGTAATTCGACTTTTACATTGTCACCTAACCGATAGCGTTTCCCGCGATTCCCGATAAAGGTCAACAAAGCTTCATCATACATGTAGTAGTCATCTAAGACACGAAGTGGGATAAACCCTTCAATACCACTAGTTAACTTGACGAACATTCCAGATGGCATCATTTGGGTGATGGTTGCTTTAAAAATATGGCCGACTTTATCTTGCATATACTCACAACTCTTGAGTTTTGCAACATCGCGTTCCATTTGAACCGCTTTTCTTTCCTGATCGGAGGTATGCTTTGCCACATCAGGCATGATGGATTCAAAATGGTACAGATCATTCTTATAGTTACTTGCTTCGTTTAAGACGAAACGATGGATTAAACGATGTAAAATCAAGTCAGGATAACGTCTAATCGGTGATGTGAAGTGCGTGTAATATCGCGCACCTAAGCCATAGTGTGGGGCTAAAATCTCTGAGTATTTCGCTTTTTGCATCGCCCGTAATAAGATCATATGGACGACATATTCCACGTGAGTGTTTCGGGTATGTTCGGTAATGATCTGCAGCGGTTTAGGATTACCGAGCTGCTTATAATTCACGGGGATTCCTAATTTACTGACCGTTTGAAGTGCGAGTTTAAGTTTCACATGATCAGGATCTTCATGGATGCGATAGATCGAAGGGAGTCCTGCATGAAACATGTGGAAAGCGACTGTTTCATTCGCGATCAACATAAAGGATTCAATAAGTTCTTCCCCTTCATTGGTATGCCGTTCATAGACATCAAGCACACGACCTTTATCATCAACAATGAATCCCAATTCAGAGGATTCAAATTCGATTTCTCCACGCTTTTTACGGATGAGTTTTAGTTTTTGAGATAACTCATTCATGTGGATCAGCATCGATTCGATAGCAGGATGGTTAAGTGATTTGCCTTCTAAAAGAAATTGATTGACTTCATCATAGGTCATGCGACGCTTACTGATGATGACCGATTTTTTGATTTCATAACTGATGACTTTGCCATCTTGATCGATGTCCATAAGACAGGACAACGTCAATTTTTCTTCATTGGGATTGAGTGAACACCAATCATTGGATAACTTATGGGGTAACATCGGAATCACACGATCAGCTAAGTAAGATGAGGTTGAGCGTTTGAATGCTTCCTGATCTAAAGGAGAATCTTCTCTCACATAATGGGAGACATCCGCGATGTGAACTCCTAAATGATAAATTCCATCTTCAACAGTCATACTGATGGCATCATCTAAATCTTTCGCATCTTTTCCATCAATCGTGATGATCAAATCCATTGTCAAATCCAGACGTTCTTTTCTCTCTTGGTCCATGTTGATCGAGATGTCGTGAATCGAATTCATGACATGGTCTGAAAAGGTTTGTGGCCAATCATAACTAGCGACAATCTTCAACGTATTGATATCTGGATCATTGATATGTCCAATGACTTTGGTCACTTTCGCATTGATCACAAATCGTTCGATCGATTCGATTTCAAGCATGACCACATGACCAGGGACCAATTCTAAATCTAAATCGACTTCTAAACGACGATCTAAATAGGTGTCTGCCTGACAATAAAGACCATTTTTACCTTTTTTGACGGTAGCAACCAAGACGGATAACGCGCGTTTAACGATCAGAATGACGTGGGGTTCAACCCCTTCTTTGACCAAAACGATATCATCATGCATCGCATCCATCATGTCGCGTTGCTCAAGATAAATATCCCCATTTTCTTGGCGTAAAAAGCCGAACGTCTTTTTATGATCAATGCGTCCGATTAATATATCGTGCTTTAATATATAGAATGGATCTTCAAATGTCACATAAGGATATTCTTCTAAACGAACACCTGTAACACTGTCTTTATTCAGTTTTCTTGTTTGATGTTCATAAAACATCAGATATAAATTATTCATGGTTTTACCTCGATGATATTATATCATATCCGAAGAGCTCTGCATTAAGCAAAAAAGCGATGGGTATCGCTTTATTGTCGAATAAAGATAAGGTTGATTTCATTCTTCTCTTCCAAATCATGACGATCAATTAAGAAAGAGGGTTGTTTATATAAATTAAATCTTGATTGATAGGGTGCATTGATACCATTCAGTAATATCTGATCTCTACCTCTTTGGTAAGAGATACGGTACATCCGATTATTTTTCCGAAAAGATAACGTTAATCCATCCAAGTGTTTTGGTAAGACCGGATCGAGTAACAAGTGACCATGATAGGACTGTAAACCGAGGAGATTTGACATCAGCTGTGCTAAATAAATACCAGGTCCACTAGAGTATAGACGCCAACCTCCCTTCACGAGAATGTCACCTTTTTTGACACGGTCAAATTCTCTTCTTGCTTGATAACGATCTTTAAACCAAGCATCAGAACTCGAGAAATACATGTTAGATTGACGGTAATACGCATTTTTTACTCTTTTAGATATCAGGATGGGATTGATGACCATCAGTGCGTCATATGCTTCATCTGCATGTCCTATCTTCGCTAAAGCTTCGATGTACCTGATGTGAGCATGAACATACTGAAGACCGATCTCACGACCAAAGTTTGCTGCAGTTTCTGCTCGGGTAAAATAAGTTTTAATGCCACCTCGATATTCGACTGTTGTATCCATCAAGCGAACACCATCGGGGTGTTTTAAGTGTTGATTGATGACATCCAAATAAGGATTGATATCTTTGGGTTGAACAAATTCTGCAATCATGGAACGGGTAAGTGGTAATAATCGATACTTTAAACCTGTTTTTTGATCTCTCGGGTGTAAGAGATACGTTTTTTCTTTGTCAAAAACGACAAACCCTGCTGGAATCCCATCGACAACCATATGTTTCTGATAATCGGCTTTGATCTTTTGTGCTAAAAGATTGAGTTCTTTCGCATATTCATTATCATATTTGATAATCTCTTCACCAAAGGTTTTGAGCGTATCATATAAAAGTGCCACTGTCCATCCTGAAACCATCTTCTTCGTCAGATCATGATTTGCGGGTTGTAAAGTGTCATCCCAGTCACCACCACCGTAACGTGGTAAATATGTTCCAGAGATGAAGGTATCTTCTATTGCTTGAATCTGCTTTTTGACGTGGTCATAGATCGCCGTCTTTTCAACAAAATCGTTCTTTTGAATCGACATATAATTCACAAATTCATCAAGGATTGAAAGATCTTCAGTACCTTTGATGTAATATGCTAACGCTCTAAGTGGCCAGATGATAATATCACCGTGGGCTTCATGGGCTTGAATTTGATAATAGCGATCAAACATAAACCATTGGGGAAAATCCCCATTTTCAATAAACTGTCTTCCGTATATCTTCACTAAGATTTCTCTTGCGATGTCATAATGTTGATTTGCCATGAAAAATTCAAAGGGTCCTTGGCAGACATCGCGTGTCCCCCAAGCAGCTCCATTGTATTGTTCGAGTCCATGAGGAGATGCGTAATGGATGAGTGCATTATGGGTATACCAGAAAATGGTATGCATAAGTAAATTCATTTCATCCTGTTGTGTGGGATGAGTGAGTTTAAGTTGATGTGTAAAACCTAACAAACGGTCAGTTCCTTTTCGATTCGCCTTTTCATAGGTCAATGCTTCCATAGGCTCAAATTCTGCTTCATAAGTCGCTTGGATCCATAATGTAAATGTATGCTTAGGCTTAACGTGGAGAAGTAATAACCCTTGATGGGAGTGGGTGCCAAACGCTTCTTCTTCGCTGACCAAATCAAAGTCCTGATCAAGTTGATAACGATACTTTAACTCAGGATAGCGATTCGCCATCATCGAACCTTGAGGGGGATAGAAAACAATGTTTCTACCTTCTATTTCATAAGGAATATCTGATAGATGTTCATTGACATTCATCAGAACTTGCTGCAAGATGATCATATCCTCAATGGGTTGACCAGTAACATTTACGGTGAGTCCTTGAACCAAGCGATGTGTATCGACAAAACTACTGATGATGATACGTCGATCTGTCAATTGATAAATCCACCGAGTCGTCGCTCCACCCATATCGTAAGCACTGGGAATACCTAATAAATGATAATTTCCGTCAATCATTACATAAATTCTTAATCCAGAAATGGTCTGTAAATTCAAAGGATTTCTTAAATCACCTAAAAGTTTGTTGAAACTACTATTTCCAGCGACCACGTGGGAGTGAAAGACCCCAAACATCCAGTTTGTTGTTGCCATCACGCGATCTGAGACATGTTCTAGATCACCATGAATCAAAAGATTCCCATGTTGTCTTTCAAGCAGTAATTCTTTTTCTTTGGCGACCACATGGTGATGGTCATCGGTGAAAAAGGATAACACTTGATGATCTTTCGTTTCGACTTGATCTTGATTTGGATAGAGTGTATCCCACTCATTTTTCGATAGTGATAATCCATTTAAGCGTTTTTTAGGATTAATAAATCCTAGCGATACTTTCTTTTCTTCAGTATGTCGTTTAATCACATCATCTGTTCTGATGGGCTCAACCTTTTTTGCTTTTTTAATCACATCATGATCCTCAGGCTCATACAGACCATAGAAAGTTATTAATTGTTGATGTTGTGTGATGTATAAAGGTTCTGTTTGGAGTGCAAAATAGGCAAATTCGTATTGGTAGATTTCAGAGATAAGTCTTTTTTGAACCATCGCTTCAGGAATTCCTGTCTCTTTGGCTGATAATCCAAAAAATTGAAATCCATCCGTAGTATAACCTTTGGTTTTATGAAATGATCCCATTTGGAAATACTGACTTCTTCCCTGGTTCTGTCTCGCACAAAGCGTGTACCCTAACTCATCTTCAAAAACCTTATAATCAATGTATTGAACCGTGTAGGGTTCACTGTTGAGAACACTTCCTTTAGAGGTGATGGCTAGGTCCATACCAAACATGAGATCGACTTTTTTTGGCGTATCGCTTGATAATTTGATGTTTATATTAAATCTTAAACCATCGATGACCCATAAGATTTGATAGTGGATCCCTTCAAAGGTCCCTTGATAAATTGCTTTGTTTTCAAGAATCGAAAAATGAGATGGCGAATGTCGACCAAAAAGTGGGGTATATTTAATAGATTCTCCATCAAAAACACGTAGATAGAGATTGATATACCCTCCATCGACAAGATTTCCATGTAAAAGGTTGATTTGAGCATCCTGATAGGTAATATCATAGACATCACCCGATTCCAAGAAATTGACGAAAAAACCTTGACTTTCAATGGATTGTGTCTTGATTTGATTGTTTAAGAACATATCCTTCACTCCTTTTTTAAGGTAAGTTTATGGGTGGTAAGGTGATTGCTATCCGTACCCACCATTAGATCGAAATGACCAGGCTCAACCACAAATATTCCATCTTGGTTATAATAGCCAAGCATTGCTTTATTGATATTAAAGATGAGTGTCGCTTCTTCACCAGGTTCAAGCATCACTTTTTGAAATGCCTTTAACTCTTTGATGGGTCGTGCAATCCATGCGTAGTGATCACGAATATAGAGTTGAACCACTTCCTGCCCTTGCATCAACCCCGTATTTTTCAAATGAACCTTTAATTCTACTGTTTCGTTTAGGGACATTTGATCAGAAGATAACTCTGAAGATCCCAATTCAAATTGGGTGTATGAGAGCCCATAACCGAAGGGATAAAGAGGTGTATTAGGGACATCTAAATAATAACTAGTGAAAGGATTTCTGTGGGTCGGATCATAGGGACGTCCTGTATTAAGATGATTGTAGTAAAGAGGAATTTGACCCTCGTGACGAGGAAAACTCATCGGAAGTTTCCCTGATGGACTCATTCGACCCATAAGAAGATCGCTCAAGGCATACGCACCTTCACTTCCGGGAAACCATGCGTAAACTAAAGCATCACTGGATGTGAGTTCATCAAGTATGAGAGGTCGACCTGCAAAGATGATGGTCACTATCTTTTTTGCATGTTTTTTCAAAAGATGATACAGAGCTTCTTGTTCTCGTGGTAAAGTAATTTTTGCTCGATTATGGGCTTCACCTGATTCATGAATGGTCTCACCACAGGCATATAAGACGACATCTGCGTGTTGAATCGTTTTTAAGTCTTCTTCTTGATAATCGTTGATTGCTTCACCTGAATTGACATAGATCATTTCAAGATCTGAATCAAGGGCTTCTTGTAAATTGGCGTTTAACGCATTATTGCCATGCCAACTCCAAGGTCCGTTGGTTTCTCTTTTTGTCGCGTAAGGTCCAACAAGTGCTGCTTTTGTCCCACGCTTTAAGGGAAGGGTTTGGCGATTTTCTAAGAGAACAACGGATTCATGTGCGACTTTGCGAGCACTGTCTAAATGTTCCTTAGAGCGAACGATTTCACTCGCACGTTCGGGATGAGCGTGTTTGAATGGATTATCAAAAAGACCAAGTTCTTCTTTTAAATCCAAAATACGTAGACATGCTTCATCGATCAACGCTTCATCGACGATTCCTTGATCCACAAGTCCAGATAAATAATTGACATAGCATGTTGAAGCCATTTCGATATCTAGTCCAGCATCAATCCCTCGAAGTGCTGCATGTCTATCATCTTCTGCCACGCCATGTGCAATCACCTGATGAAGGGAATCATAATCCGTGATTGTGACACCAGTAAAATGCCACAAATCTCTTAAGACATCTCTTAACAAGTACTTATTCACTGTCGAAGGAATTCCATCGACAACATTAAATGAAGTCATGATTAAACGGGCTCCAGCTTCAATCGCTTTACGATAGCCTTCCATATGATCATAGTGTAGAGAAAGACGTGATAAATCGACCGTATTATAGTCGCGACCTGCTTCTGATTTTCCATAGGCTGCATAATGTTTGACGCAAGAGGCGAGATTATTTTCTTGTTTAAGATCATCTCCTTGATAGCCTTCTACCATGGCTGATGAAAATTGCCCATTGAGATATGGATCTTCACCAAAACTTTCTACAACCCGACCCCATCTAGGGTCTCTTGATAAATCGGCCATCGGTGAAAACGTGACATGGATTCCTGAAGTTGCTGCTTCTAGTGCAGAAATTCGGGCAACCTTTTTGGCTAATTCAGGATTAAATGAAGAAGCCAATCCGAGAGGGACTGGAAAAATGGTTTCATAACCGTGAATAATATCGGCCATGAATAAGAGAGGGATTTTATGTCTGCTTTCCTTGAGAAAAACCTCTTGAACCTCAATCATTTCGTTTCCATTACCAATACCAAGGACGGATCCCGCTTCAAAAATCTGTTGTTTTGTGAGGTTAAGTGCCTTTAAATGACCCGCAACTTCAACATGTGCATGTTTGACAAAAAAGAAAGGGGCGAT
>JBBIMC010000010.1:0-4950 GCA_037444605.1 Mycoplasmatota bacterium
CGCGATGGCTAAACCCAATGCGGTTTCTTTTTTGGGCTGATATTGGTCATCACTTCGAATTTTTGAAAAATGTTGACGAGACATGTTGGCACCTTTATAGACAACCGTCTCATTTAACTTCTTATCTCTGATCAAACGGAAAAGTCTTTGTGTGAAGGTTTCATCAAGTTCATCGATCACATCATCAAGATGACGTGAAGAACTCTTGATTTTCGCCATGGGTTCGTAATAGTTCATCATTACATGACGATCTTCAAACCCTTCATGGCGGTAATCTTCACCAAAGGCGTAGTGTTCACTCAAGTAAGATTCAACATTCTTGACGCGCTCCTTGGATAACTTAAACGACGTATCATCGTAGACAACAAGATAGACAAGCATTTCATGATCGACTAAAAATGATTTAATCGCATCCATCGCAAGGTCGAGTGCTTGATCTTTTGGATACCCAAAAGTTCCTGATGAGATGAGCGGAAAAGCGATGGATTCGAGATGATTTTGATCAGCCACGTTTAATGAATTGAGATAAGCATCTCTCAGTTGTTTGGCTTCACCAGCAATCCCACCTCGATAAACCGGACCTACGGTATGGATCACATGTTTAGCGGGTAAAAGATAGCCTTGTGTCATGACGGCTTCTGATGTCTTCAAATAACCAAATCGTTTTCTTTCTTCAATGAGATTAGGTCCAGCAGCTTGATGAATCTTTCGATCGGTACTCCCCCCGACGACAGGTTCAGGATTTGTTGAATTGACAATGGCATCGACTTTCATTTTGGTAATGTCTTGTCGGATTATTTCAAATGGCATAAAATCCCTTCTTTCTATCTATATTATACCGCGAAGTTTGGCATTAGCGTGTGAAGATAACGATTTGATAGGGTATTTGCCTTCACATATAGCGAATCGAAAAAAAATCCCATCATAAGGATGGGAGTCAATACATAATCTATGATGTAAATGAGATGATCTTTATCATGGCTTCATCAAGGCATTTTACGGTGAATCGGTGCCAGCCTTGATCAAGCTTTACTTTTAGTTTAATCACGCGTTTTCCTTGATATTTGGGTTCGTGAATCTGATCATCGATCTTGAATTCACCCAAGGTGAATCCTTGATGTTGAATCTTAATCTGTATGGTTGATTTCTTCTTTGATACATAGAAGGAATAGGGGTATTCACGATTCTTTTGAGTTTTAAGATAAGGGAATTTTGTGTTCTTTCCTGGTCTTAATGACATCCAAAAGTTAGGAGTCATTTCGTTTCCTTTATGGTCTACACAGATGACATCTTCACTCTTCCTAAATAGCCTTCTTTCAGGTTCATGGTCCATATAACTAGCAACTTTATTCTTATCAACATCAAATCCAATGCCAAAGGATTCAAAAGAATCTGTTAACATCAGGTAATTTGTCACGTGAGGTAGATACGTACATGAAGAAAAATCAATCATCTTCAAGAACGTATTAAATGTTTCTTTGATTTCTTGTTTAGTTAATGTTGGATCCTTTTTTAGGACTTTTTGCCACAAGACAGGCTCATCAAAGGAGACCAAAGAGTTATCAGTACTCATCTTCTTATAGCTCCAAAAATTAAAGCCGATTTGCCACTCATGGAATAGTTTAAAAGCACCACTGTACCAAAGTAAGTAGTGTTCTCCCCCTTCACCCATGATAAGAGGAACATCAAGTTTTTCTCTAATATCAAGATATGGTTGAATCGATTTAGTATCAAAAGGTGACCAGTACTTATGGAAATGAATCATCATGTTATCATCAAGTCGCCGATCAAACACATCGACTTCCGTTGCCCAGTGGGTTCCCTCAAGTTGAATCATATGATAAGGATCCACACTTCTAATGCCTTTAATGATTCTTTCATATAAGGGAACAAGTTTGTCATTATACATTTTGAAATGATTAGGTAGCGGTTCATTTAAAAGATCATAAGCTGCGATATATTCTTCATTTTTATATCGATTAGCGATATATGTCCAAAGGTTAATCGTCTGTTTCTGATAGATATCATTCACAAACAAATCGGGATGATCCGCCTTCGAATTATCAATGTTCGCACCCGTTTGTCCTCCAGGTGCCCCATGGAGATCTAAAATGACATAGACTTCATGATGATGACACCAATTTATTACACGATCTAAAAACTTAAATCCAGATGCTTTAGGTTTAAGGATTTCTTCGGTTTCACTTTCTTCAAATAACACGGCATAGTCAAAAGGAACTCTGACGGAATTATAGCCTTGTGACTTAATCCATGTGATATCATCTTCCGTAATGAATCGTTCACGAAAGTCTTCCCAAAATTGATCGGAGTCTTTCTTCCCTAAAAGTTCTTCTGTCCATGCATAAAAGTGACGTGGTCGATTGATCTCACGCACACTTTTAAACATATACCCTTCAGGGAGTAACCATCCATTTAACCCAACACCTTGTAAGATCAACGGTTGTCCCTTATGATCTAGGACAAACTGATGATCTCGTTTCACAAATGATGCCATTATTTAATCGCTCCTTCAGAAATGCCTTTAATGATATACTTCTGCAATATCAAGTATAACACGATAATCGGTAGCATCGCCAATATCAATGTTGCTAAAATCTTGCCCCATTCATTCGTGTAGGTTCCAAAGAAACTACCCACGGTTAGTAATATCGTATGGGTTCTCATATCCGTTAACATGAGTAATGGTAATAGGTAATCATTCCATATCCATAATGTGTTTAAGATCACGATTGTTGATGTAATCGGTGCGAGAAGTGGTAGAACGATTTTTACAAACATTTGAAATTGATTACAGCCATCAATGAGTGCGGCTTCCTCAATTTCTAAAGGAATACTTTTGGTAAATCCATGATAAAAGAAAACCGCCATCGGTGACCCTAACCCAATATAGATCAACGATAATCCCCATAATGATCCCTGAACTCCAAGATCTCTTGATACCTTGAGTAAGGAGATCATGATGGAATGAAAGGGAATCATCATCGAAATTAAAAAGATGGAAAAGATGATTTTACTTAACTTTGTTTTTGTTCTCGATAATTTATATCCTGCAAGTGCAGAAACAAACACGAGTCCACTGATGCTCATCACAACCAGCTTAATCGTATTCCACAAGCTTTGGAGATAATCGGTGCGCTCATAGGCTTTTGTAAAGTTTTCAAACGACCAAGATTCAGGAAGAGCAATGATATTTCGAAAGATTTCTCCATCGGTTTTAAACGCATTTAATAAGGCAATCAAAATCGGAAAAATCATAAAAAGTCCGATGAGCGACATGATGAAAATCTTGGTGAATCCTAAACCTTGATGCACGCGCTTCTTGATCATACTTCCACCTCTTTTCGCTTCATAAAGCCAAGTTGGATGAGTGTGATCACTGCGATTAATAAAAATAAGATCATCGCTTTCGCACTGGCATACCCGTAGCGATTTTGAAAATGGAATGCCTCATTAAAGATATTTAAAGAAACGACTTGAGTCGCTCTACCAGGTCCCCCTCCCGTTAAGGCATATACTTGATCAAACACTTTAAATGATGAGGATAATGAGATGAAGACACCAATCGTAATTGCATGGGAAATCATCGGTCTGACGATGTGGATAAAGACTTGAAACTTATTCGCACCATCGATGGTTGCTGCTTCTTTAAGTGCCATCGGGACATTTTGTAACGCAGCGATATAGATCACCATCAAATACCCAACACCACCCCATAAGGATAAAATTAAAATACTGTAAAACGAATATTTCGGATCCCCTATCCAAGAATGTGCTAAAAAGGATAGCGACAAGTTTTCTGCCACATAGGGGATGAGTCGTGTAAAGATAAACACCCAAATAAATCCCCCAATGATCATCGATATCATATTGGGAAAGAAATAAAGGGTACGAAAGATCACTTTACCCTTCTTGAGTGATTCAATCAAGAGGGCCAATCCCAGCGCAAGTCCATTCTGCAAGAGGACCATATAAAGCACATATCTCGCCGTGAATAACAACGAATCGATAAAATACTCATCTGATAAAAGCTCTTTGTAGTTTGAAAACCCTACATAATCAAATGTAGGGTTCAAACCGTTCCAATTGGTGAGGCTATAATAGATCCCACCCACAGCTGGAACCAAAACAAAGATCGTATACAGAAGTAACGCTGGGAATATAAAAACAATCAAATACACATTAGGAGGTAACTTTCTTTTCATGTCTATTCCCGTATGCTTCAATTAATTACCGATCGCAGTTGCCCACGCTTCATCAATCGCTGCAATCACTTCTGCTTTGGTCTTGTTGCCCACATAATATTCTTGTAACATGACAGCAGTTTCATCAGTGACACCATTAGGAAGTGCTTTTTCTAAGTAAGCTTTGCCATCTTCAACGTAGCTCATTGCTTCATTGATCCAGGGGAATGCTTCAAAGGTATGGACAGTTGCAAGTGGATTAAACTTAAGTTCTTCAAAGAGTGCTGATGATTCTTCAGCATCTAAAATATAGTTGACAAGCTTCTTCGCTAAGTCTTTATGATCAGATGTTGGAGAGACTGCTAAAGAGGTTGAGGTAGATAGATTGATCATGGTTGTATTCGCATTATCCGTGACAGGAAGTGGTGCGACACCAAAGTTGATATTGGGGTTAACCTGTAAGATACCTTCTGCCATCCAAGGACCTTGAACCCACATGGCTGCTTTACCCATCGCGAAATCTGCAGAACCTGATGCACCACCGACTTCAAATGGATTTGCCGTACCGTTTTGCATAATCAAATCAATAATGCCGAAGACTTCATCGATGTCTGCATAAGATCCTGTGCCTGCATTCATGTTATCAATAAAGTTCACTTCTTCAGAATTGATCATGCCACCTAACGCAAGTGCCATCATGAGCTGAGGAATCCATGATTCTTGGAAAGCGAGTAGGAAAGGTGTTTCA
>JBBIMC010000010.1:4965-15429 GCA_037444605.1 Mycoplasmatota bacterium
GACATTGACTACATTTTCCATTTCGGTTAATGTCATAGGAGGTGTTAATTGATATTCATCGAAAATATCTTTATTGTAAAGATAACCCCACGCGAGTGATTCCATTGGTAATGCAACCACTTTGCCATCATAAGTGACTGAATCAAGAACACTTTCATAAACCACATCAACAAAAGGTTCATTACTTAAGTCTTCTAAGTAACCCGCTTCATAAAAGGAAGGAATATCAGCGATCGCATGAAGGGTGAAGACATCAGGTGCATCATCAGAGGCTAATCTTGCCTTTAAGAGTTGTCCTGCGGTATCACTACTTGGCATTTCTAAGTTGATCGTTAAAGCGATGTTATCTTCAACGAGCACTTTTTCAATAAACTTATCAAAATAATCTTCGAATTGTTCTCTAAATCTTGGAAAGCTCATGAAGACACTGAGTTCAACTTCTTCAGGGGCAGTCGCTTCTTTATTTTCACACGCACTTAGACCCAAGAAAAGAGTTACGACAAATAAAACCAACAATAATTTTTTCATACTTTTCTCCTTTTTTTCTTTCATTATAGGTCTAAAGCGCTTACAAATCATTCAACGATATTGACGACAACCATTACACAATATTGATATTTTGTTGTGATGCGTATTGAGATGGTGTCAGATCGGTATATTTTTTGAAAATCTTATAGAAATAGTGAATGTACGTGAAACCCGACATGGCACATGCGATTTTGGGTGAAAGTTTTCGAGATCCTAGTAGTTGTTTGGCATAGGTGATTCTTTTTTCATTAATATAGTCCGTTAATGTTTGTGAGGTATGCTTTTTAAACAGACGACTCAAGTGCTCTTTACTGACAAAGAATGTTTTTGCAAGATTATCTAGCGTGATATTTTGTGTATAATGTGTATCGACATAATGGATAACTCTTTCAATATACATCTTTCCTTTTGTCTCGCGATGCTTCATCAGTTTGACGAGAAGTTTAATCTGTGCTTCTAATTGCTCTAGTGGTTCTTTAATATCCTCTAACGTATGAAAAGCTTCACTTTGAGATGGGGTTAGGTGGGTACGAATAAATTCATCTTTCAAGTAATTCAAGTCCATAAGTATGTATGCTTCTAAACTTTGAGATTCGGATTCCTTTTCGATTCTTTTTTTGATCTCATCAAGCACTTTTAGTGTTAATATCTCATCTTCATCAACAATCGCGGTATAGAGTTGCATTCTTAGACTCAAATATTGAATGAATGATTTATTGGATTCAAGTTCACTGACGAGTTGAAATAGGTGTGAGGATACATCTTCTTTTTTGATTAAAGACAAGGCTTTGTTCACTGCATTTTCCAAATCCGTCTTAATGATCGGTTTAAGTAAATAATCTATGGCATTTCCTTTTAACGCTTGTCTTAAATAATTAAAGTCATCATAACCGCTCATGACGATGATTTTTGTCTTCATGGAAGGATCCATATTCTCAATCAGTTCAATCCCATCCATAATGGGCATTTTCATGTCCATAATCATCAAATCATGCGGTTCCTTCTTGAGACATGCTAACGCTTCTTTTCCTGTTTCCGCTTCATGAATTATCGAAAAATTCAAGCTTTTCCAATCAATGACTTCTTTGATCAGACGTCTTGACCACATTTCATCATCCACAATGAGTAATTTATACATGAGTTTCACCTTGTTCTAATTTGGGTATATGGACACGCACAATAAGTCCTCCCCCCTCTTCTGGTGATAAACTTAAGCCATAGTCTTTTCCAAAAAGGAGTTGAATCCGTTGATGAATATTGACGAGGCCTATACCCGTGGATGAAGGGTTATCCTCTAAAAGCGATGGATTTCCTTCATGAAGTGCTTCATTGATCTTTTTAAGTTCATGTTCGTCTAATCCTTTACCATTATCTTTGATGGTAATCCATATACTGTCATTCACGTTGATCTCGAGTGAAATTTTCCAGCGTGCTTCAATGGTTTTGAAGCCATGCTTAAAGCTGTTCTCAATGAGAGGTTGTAGTGTAAATTTGGGAATATAGTAGTCGAGATCCTGATCAGAAACAATAATCTCGCTATCAAATCGATTGACAAAACGTTGTTTTTGGATGGATAAATAATGGTTGACGTGTTTTATTTCATCTCTTAAGGTCAGTAAGTCAACATCGTTTTTCAAGATATACTTCATCATTTCTCCCATCGATGATGTTACTTGATAGATCGGGGTCGCATTCATGCTCAACGCCATCCCACCAATCAACTGGAAGGTGTTATTTAAAAAGTGTGGATTCATCTGTGATTGTAGGGCTTTAAGTTCCGCTGTTTTTAACTCTAAGTTCTTAATATACTTTTCATTAATCAAACGTTTAATCGCATCAGACATGTCGTTATACACACGTTCGAGCTCTGAAATTTCATCATAAAAATCAGAACTTACCGAGATTTGATCCAGTGGTGCATGTTGCATGTTTTTCACGATATTCGATAAGGGTTGACTGATTCGATTGGAAATTACCATCGAAATAAAGACAGAAAGGGTTAACGCGAGCAATCCAATACCCACGGTGATCAATTGAATCGGGACGAGCGCTTGACTGATAATCGAAGTTGGAACAATCTTTAATATCGTTAATTCATAAGATGATGATGTGGTTGCCCATATGAGTTCATCATCCAAAGTGGTTGATAAGATATTTTTGGGTGTCATGTCATCTTCCAAGATGCGCAAATAATCATCGACTTGAGGTAACGATTGATCACTTATAACAACCATGGATTCATTAAGTAAGAGTGTTTGGCTTTCTTCCGATGCTAAAATTTCATCAAATTTTCTGATAACAAGTTCATTTAAGCGAAAAGCAATCCCGCCCATGATTTCTTGATCTTCGAAGCGGTTAATGCTATGAATGACATATGGTACATCGGCATAGGTGACGAACATCACCCCTTCAGGCTGATTTTCTAAGTAGGAGAAAATGGTATATTCGATGCTAAGATCGTAAAACGTTCCTCCCGTTCGATAATTCAAAATGCCTAAATGCTCATTGGTTGCATCATAAATCATAATTTCATCAATAATATTCGCGTTGGAATAGAGCACCTGATTAAGGGTGTCGATGACATAACGTTTGTTTTGTACTTCATTGGTATCGTTATAGCTCATCGCAGTCAGTAATGCATCATTCAATCTTAGAGTATAAAAAGTATCTCTGATCTGTTCAATGATGGTATCTGCATACTGATAAGCCCAAGACATTTGGGTTTCTTGAGTGGTGATAAATTCACGTCGGAGATTTCGACTCAAATAGGTGAGTGTAAAAATTGATAGCAACATGATAGGAATGATTGAAATCCCAATCATCGCCCAAATCATCCGTTTTTTAATCGTTTTCTTTTTCATTAGATACCTCGCTTTGATCAAGCATGTCATCAAGATGCATTAGTTTTAGTATAACCTTAGCACGTATGCATGTCAATGATACGCAAATGGTGGAAAATAATCATCTGATGCACACAAAAAAATAAGCATGTCATCGTCATGCCTATCATGGATTAAATCGCGATATAAAGATTCATTATCGTGCCAGTCAACGTCTCAACCTTTTCTTCAAAACATCCGATCGCCAAATCACCACGGTATTTATACGTCTCATCAAATGTCTGCATCAACTTTTTCCATCCCATCGGAATGCGAATAAAGGGATCTTTGAAAGGGTCATCAATGGTTAACATTAAGTAATTTGCTTGAGGCATGATCAATTTCATAAGCTCTTGTTCATTGGTTTGTTCAAACACATGTTCATTGACTACTAAAAAATATTGATATCCTCGCAAGCCCTTCTCTTGGTCTTTTTCTGATATCTGTGCATCAATGCCGATTTCACTCTGAGGATTAATCTTGTGCTTATGCTTGTACGCAGTCATAAAATCAATGCTGTCATTTTCGGGTTCTTTGCTGATCACTTTCTTTCCAATCGCGTAAAATGGATGGATGGTCACCGTTTTAATCTCTGATAAATAGGGGATCATAGCTATTCCTTTCTCTTCATTAAGATGAATTTTTTCAGGGAGAACATAATGTTCTTGACGGATCTTTGAAGGGGGTGTTTGAAAAATCGAACAAAAGGCACGTCGAAAACTTCTCTCCGATTGATATCCGTATTTAATGGCTAAATCAAGAATGCGTATTCCAGAAGAAAGTTCTGCGCGCGCAACTTGCATTCTTCTCGTCTTTAAGTAATCCGTCATTGACATCCCTGTACAGATATCAAAGAGACGATGGAGATAAAACCTTGAATAGCCCATTGATGTTGCGATATCATCGACATTGATGTCTTCATCCATATGAACTTCAATATAATCAATCACCTTTTGAATCGTCTGTTTCTTCATCAATTTCTCCCTTGAATGATCTTAGTATAAGTCACGAATGATAAAAAGAAAGGACATTTTGTGCACAAATGTCATTCATTCTTTTTTTGATGATGTTGTTCAATGATACGTATTTTATCTTCACGCTTCATTAAAGAATAATAGTGATACCATGTCTCAACTTTAGCTAAAAAGATGGGTGTATCATCGAGAATCATTTCGTCTGTTGGTTCATCCTTAGTCAAGGGAAAATAATACTCTTTATGATCGCTCATGATAGAAAAGCCTGCCATAATGTCAAGATCCATTCCATCAATTGAATATTCCAAGAAGACTCGAGTTCGATATTGATCATTTCTTGGTCTTTCGATACAAGGATAAGCTTTAAGAATCTCTTTCACTTCATCGACATCATCCAATGAAATCATGAGATCAATATCATGAAAATGATTGACATACCCACGCAAATAAAGCATACATGAAGCCCCAACATTCCATAGAATATTGTGTTCATTGAAGGCTTTAGCAACCTTGATTAACACATCGAGTTGATCATTCATAAGCTAAACCTCCTAATGAAATCCAGGACTTTCCGAGGATTGGTGGAATGCGGTAAGATCTTCAATCTTCTCCACAGATATCCAGTTATCCATACTTGCTTGACGTTCAAAGACAAACGGTTCATCAAGTGCCATGACCTCTTCAACTTCGATGATACATAAATAACGTTTACCTGAAAGTTGAATAATCTGTTCTTGACTTAGTCTAGACTCTAATAGATGATCTTGAATCATCGCTTCTGATTCTGTGGGATCTAACGCGGGTGAATTGATGACAGACTTAACGACACCAATCGCTTTAATGGTTTGTTTCCCATCGTTTTCGACAAAATAAAGGACTTCGCCGGGATTAACACGACCATAGGGAAGTTTTCGCCCTTGAGCACCGCGAATCAGTTTCGTTTTTTCATGTCGAATAAGTTTCTTTAGTTCATCTGCTTTGTGATCGCAGTAGACAAGATGGATCATATGTCAATCCTCCTAACTCTCATATTATATCGCACATGACGGAGAATAATCCATACCTGTTTTTAATGAAAGCGATCAATCCATAAAAAAAGGTAGATACATTAAAGTTGACATGTGATCTACCTATAGTAAACCATCCTTAAACTATGAAAACAATTTAATGAATGGTGTAACGATTTGTTAGAGAACAAACCTAATTGTCATCATCCTCTTCATCAATCTCATCCTCTTCATCATTGGATGATTCTTGAACTTCTTGACTGATTAAATCTCTAAAAATCTTTTTGACTTGCTCTGGATCTAAAAAGGGAATGCAACGTGCTGAATCAAAGTCAGGAAGTTCACCTTTTTGAGCAATCTCATAAATCTCTTGAACTTTCGTTCTACTGATAAAAGGCAACGTCTTTTGAAGCGTTTTCGTGTCTTTCTTTTCAATCAATTCTTTCACAATATCGTCCATCGCTTCTCGTCCTAAAAAGGGGAACAATGTTTCTAGTCTAACATTCTTTATGTCACCACTGATGACTTCTGATGCAATCTTTCTTAATTCCTCTTTTTCTAAAAAGGGTAGTAACTGGGTATATTTCATAGAATCCTCCTATTTTTATGCGTCTTTGTATGGATCATCATCTTTTCCTCAGGGGATAGCAAATGCAGGATGAAGTCAAGCTGATGATGCATATTCTTAGACAAGATATTGGCTAACACGTAAGTTCGTTCATCAAGGCTTAGCATTGGCCAGAAACTAAGCAAATCGAGACGAACTTTACCTCCTAGCCATTGATCGATCAGTTGTTTTCGTTCACGTAGAGAGAGTAAATAAATGATATGTTTGACATGTGTGTTGAGATCATTTGATTGCAGAAAGTGATAGATCACAGATTCTCTTGGATATTGCATAAACATGGTGGGATAATCGTTATCCTTCAATTCAGAACCATCCACTAAATAATCAATACTTACCTCAAAGAGTTTGGTCATGGTGACAAAGACATCCATACTTGGGATACTTTTTCCCATTTCCCATTTACTGACGGCTTGACGTGTCACAAAAAGTTTTTCAGCAAGGTCACTTTGGGTCATGCCTAACTGTTTACGTTTATCTTCAATCTTTTTTCCAATCATTTCTAGATTAAGCATAGTGACCCTCCTTACACTTTTAGTATATGCCTGCAATCTCTATTTGGCAAGCAACCCTTAGTTGCATGTCACTGCAACGATTATTCATCTCGAATTCCTAAGTAATTCAAACTATATGCTATAATTGAAGTAATAAATGGGGTGTCTTCTATGAATCTGTTTTGGCCGAAAGCAAAACTCTTTCTCATCATGTTTATTCTTTGGCTTTTGTTTAGTCTGCGTTTCGATTTACAAACGATCATTACCGGTTTTGTCATCAGTTTTTTTGTCGCGTGGTTTACCTCAGACATTTTACATGACAAAAAGGGATCTCGCTTTAAGGGGATCCCATTTCATCGGTTGATCGTTTATTTTTTTGTCCTTTTTATTGAAATTTTTAAGGCAGCATTTGTTTATTCCATCAATTTGTTTAAACGCAATTATGAACCAGTCGTTTTTAAATTGAATTTAGAGAAACTAGACCCAGTGAAAGTAGCGATTGTCGCTAATTCGATCACCTTAACACCGGGGACCATCTCTGTGGAAATGGTGGATCAAGTCATTTATGTGATGGTGTTAGCGGATCCCATGACACCTCACGAAGAACTAGAAAGACCCATTCGGGAACGTTTTGAAAAACTACTACTGATCAAGGAGGATGAATCATGAACACTATTCTGCTCATCACCCTCTTTTTACTGGTGCTTGCCATGGTGTTATCCTTTGTTCGTTTAATTCAAGGAAAAACGTTATGGGATCGTATCTTGATGCTGAATTTGATCTCGACCAAGGTCATTCTCTTTATTTGTGTCCTAGCTGTTTACTTAAATCAAATGGTCTTACTCGATATCGCCATCTCCTATGGCATCATCGGTTTCTTAACCATGACGTTGCTTTCGAAGTTTATCATGGCAGGAGGTAGAGAAAAATGACGATCATTTCGATTATATTAATCATCATCTCCTGGTTCTTTATTTTCTTTGGTTTAGGTGCAATTTTCTCGTTGAAAAATCTTTATTCACGCATCATCTCAGCAGCAACCATTGAAACTGTCGCGAGTCTTTTTTTACTGATTGGACTTATGTTTACGACTCAGACATTTTCTTCCATCTTGAGACTTGTTCTCTTGGTCATCTTTTTAATCATCACAGGCCCCATCAGTTCTCATGTCAATATTCGATCTGCTTTCCTCATTGGTATTCCCTACAAAAAGGAGGGACAATAAGATGCAAGAGACCATTGCCCTCATCTTACAGATCTTTTTAATCGTAATTGCTATTGCAGTCGTGCTTCATAAAGAAAATTTTACTATCATTATCTATATCGCATCCTTTGGTTTAATCGCTGCCATCTTATATACCCTTAACCAAGCACCTGATGTGGCGATTGCTGAAGTCGCCATTGGATCCGCGATTATTCCTCTCATCTATGTGGTCTCCATTTCGCGTCAACGTGAATACATTATCTTAGACCGTGTCAACCATAACCGTTACGATCTCGATGAACAAAACATCATCCTTTATGAAAAATTATCGGAGTTTGTCAATACCCATAACCTTAAAATGAATGTGTGCGCCGATATGGAAGGGTATGATGAACTCATCACCAAAGAGCTCAATGTCGACTTGATCATCGCGTATAATGATGAAACAAAGAAATTTGAACTCAAAGGAAAATCGTCATCCATCTTAGTGAAACAACTTAAAGAGGCGTGTAACGTCCTTGATTTTGTCGATGTCATCTTCTTGAAAGAGGGTGAGCACATTGATTAAGCGCATGTCCATGATCTTACTTTTAGGCTTTATCTTATTTGTATTTATAAATTCTATCGATACATTAGAAAGGCTATATAATAGCGCAGGAAAAGATTTCTTTGGCCAGTTTGGGTATCAAGATACCGGTAGTAAAAATCTGGTGACTGCAATCTATCTCGATTATCGACTCTTTGATAGTCTCTTTGAAGCGGGGATTCTTTTGGTTGCTGTCTCGGGTGTCATCTGGATATCACAGCACAACATCAAAGAAAAGAATGCAACCTTCATGATCGATAAACAAAAGACGCCTGAACTCTTTGTTACTTTCAGTCGTCTACTCTATCCTGTGATGTTATTATTTGGTTTATACGTAATCTTAAATGGACATCTTTCCCCTGGCGGTGGATTTCAAGGTGGTGCGATTGTTGCTACCGCAATCTTGATTTTATACTACATTGATATCACCAAAGAAATCGATGTGAAATTCATTCTACTCATCGAAAAGATTCTCTTTATTCTTCTGATAACAATCGCTTCATTAAGCCTTTTTACACGAGGAGAGCTCTTTACAAACTTTGTTGCACTTAATGCGAATATCGAACTTAAGCAAATCTATTTAATACTACTTAACATCATTATTGGTGCGAAAGTTGCATTTGGCTTAGTTGCTGTCTTTACTGCGTTCTTAAAGGAGGGTCGCTAATGAATCCTATCTTATCCTTTATTGTGATCCTCATTGGTATCTTCGGTTTAGCAACATCAAAGAATATCATTAAATCAGTCTTTTGTGTGACCATCATCGAAACTGGAACGATACTACTTTTCCTCAATTTAGGCATCTATGAAGGTGGATTGATTCCTATTTTAAATGGCATAGGGATTGACATTGTCGATCCCATTCCTCAAGCTTTGATGATCACAACCATTGTCATTGGATCAACCATTACATCCTTAGCATTGATGCTCTGTATCAAGATCTTTCATCATTATGGCAGTATCGAATGGAAAGTTATTATGAAGGGAGATAAATCATGAGTCAGATCATCCCTGTGCTTTTTGTCATGATTCCGGTCATGATGGCAATCTTCTTATATTTATTCCATTTCAAGTGGATCCGTTTTCTCTTATTTGTCACTCAAGGATTATTATTGACATTGTTTATTTATTATGTCATCGCACTTGATGGAAATTCATCACCTTTAATCGTTTTTGGGGGATGGAATGAGCTTTTCGCTATCAGTTTTTACAATGATGCACTCTCATTGATTTTTGTCGGATTAACCTTATTTATGTGGACAGTCATCCTCTTTTATACGTTCAAGAAGCATCAACATGATCATGTTTTCCTCTTTTTCTTCATCTTTCTTGAAGGCATCTTCTTAGGGATGATGCAGACCAATGACCTCTTTAATCTCTTTGTCTTCTTAGAACTAACCACCGTCATCGTCACCATTTTGATCGCGTACAATAAAACAGGAACATCTTTTAAAGCTGCGATCTATTATCTGCTTCTCAATACCGTAGGTGCGATGTTCTTCCTGATTGGGATTATCATGATCTATTACGTTTATGGAACCATCAATATCCAATACTTAATTGAGAACATGGCTTTATATAGTTCTGAAAATTTAATCAAGATGGCTTATGTCATGATGTTATCAGGAATCTCAATTAAAGCTGCTTTCTTTCCTTTATTCACTTGGTTACCCAGAGCTCATGGGGTTGCTCAAACAGCAGTGTCTGCTCTTCTTTCTGGTTTGATTGTTAAAGGGGCTTTATACATGTTTATTCGTATCCATGTCTATATGTTTAGCACCGCTTCTTATCAAACACAAAACCTCTTCTTTTATATCGGAGTTATCACAGGAATCATTGGTGTGATGTTTGCACTCGTTCAAAAAGATTTAAAACAAATATTGGCTTATCATACCGTATCACAAATCGGTATCATGATGATGGGATTATCGTCAATGGCAGACTTATCTTTCACAGGGGGTCTGATGCACGTCTTAAATCATGCACTCTTTAAATCTTTGCTCTTCCTTGGCGCTGGACAGGTGATCTATGCTTATAAAACCAAAAAGGTCTATGATATCGAGGGGGTGCTACGCACCATGCCACTTACCGGAATCGTCCTCATCGTGGGAATGCTTTCCATCACAGGAGCACCATTCTTCAATGGATATGTCTCCAAATCACTTAT
>JBBIMC010000011.1:0-7078 GCA_037444605.1 Mycoplasmatota bacterium
ACAGGTAATAAGTCCGCAGATGGAATCTCCGTGACAATTTTTAATCCTGTTTCTTCACCAATCTTTTTGAGAAGCTTCAATCCTTCAAGTTCTAGTCCCTGAAAGGCATAGGGTGAAGTTCTGGGTTTATAAGCGCCACCTCTTAAAAGATGAGCACCTGCTTTTTTCACACCTTTGGCAATCGTTCTTAATTGATCTTCAGATTCAACAGAACAGGGTCCAGCCATCACCACAAATTGGTCACCCCCAATTTCGATGTCATCCCCTAGTTTGATGATCGTGTCATGTTTCTTAAAACTTCGACTCGCTTTTTTAAAGGGGGTTGAGACGCGTGTGACTTCTTTTACACCTTCAAACGCGTATAAGTCGGATGGATCTAAAGAGGATGTGTCACCAATTATCCCAAACACACGGACTTCATCCGAAGATACATCTTTAATTTCTAACTTCTTTGCTTGTAAAAATTCAACAATTTTGTCGTACTCACGTTTGGTCGACCCTTTTTTCATCTGGACAATCATAATGTCATCTCCTCAATTTTGAAATAAAAAAATCCCTGAGGAACCCCAAGGATGATGTTTAGTCATGAATTGGCTGTTCCTTCATACCAGAAAAAGGAATGCCTTCGCAGTCCTTCTAGCTTCGATAATAGTAATAGTAAACAGCATTTTTTAAATTAAACATTGAAATCACCTTTCTTTGTTTGGTGATATAGTATCACACTTATAGGGGTAAAAACAAGATAATCTCGTTTTTTTTCACAATTTTCATTTTAGGTATTGTGTTTCGCACAGTAATGGTGTATTCTAGTAGTGTGTCAAACACAGTAAGGAGGATCACATGAATACACAATTCAAAAAAGGCATTCTCGAAATGTGTATCTTGAGCATTATCTCCGATCATGATATGTATGGTTTTGAAGTGATTGAAACTTTATCTAAAGAGATTGATGTCAATGAGAACACAGTTTACCCCATTTTAAGAAGACTTACGGGTCAAGGTATGTTTGAGACATACACCGAAACAACCAATATCGGGGCACCGCGTAAGTATTATCGCATTACAGATTATGGAAAAAAGAAACTCAACGAATATGAGACCGAATGGCGTTCATTTCTTCAAGGTGTCTTTAAATTGTTAGGAGGGAATCATTCATGAAACAACAGTATTTAAATGCATTAAAAGACGTTCTAAAAGAGTATCAAGCATCCCAAAAGGATATCGATGACATTTTAAGTGACTATGGTCAACTTTACGATGATGCACTAGCATCAGGAAAATCCGATGAAGAGGTCTGTGCCATGCTTGGAGAACCCAAGGATGTCGTCGATGAACTAAGAGACACACTTCAACGTAAGAAAGAAAAGAATATTAAGACCAAGATTATCGCAGTGATGCCATTTATCAGTCTTCTCACGTTCTTCTTCTTAGGATTCTATGCGGATCTTTGGCATCCAGGATGGATGGTCTTCCTAGCCATTCCAATGACCGCGATTATGCTGCAGACACGTCTTAAGGAAGGCCTTGTCGCATTGATGCCATTCTTATCTGTCATCGCTTTTCTGATCCTCGGTTGGGGATTTAATCTCTGGCACCCAGGCTGGCTTGTCTTCTTATCCATACCGATGGTCGCAATCTTACTTTTTACAGGAGCAAAAGAATTACCTGTTGCCATTTCACCGTTTGTGGCTACCATAGCTTTCTTATTCTTAGGTTTTTATTACAACCTATGGAATCCCGGTTGGCTAGTTTTCTTAATCATTCCCATGCTCGGTATCCTATTTGAAAAGAATATTGTGAAAATGATTGCTTATGAACTTTCATTTGCACTCGCTATTGCTTTTTATCTCTATATGGGTTATGTTTATGGTTCTTGGGGTTATGGTGCTTTAGGATTTATTCTTCCTGTAGGTATGAGTTTAATTCTTGGTGATATGCGGTTTGAATTTGGTTTAATGAATGCACATGATCGCAAGCGTGCGCTTATCATGACAGGCATTGTCCTTTCTACGGTTGCAGCATTCTTGGCACTAGGTTTTATCTTCAATGGTTGGCCATGGGCTTGGCAAGTCTTTTTGGGAATCCCAATCTTTGCCATTATCTTTTTCGATAAGTTTAGACTCACCGCACTTATGCCATTCTTCGCAGTCATCATCTTCTTCTCAGTCGGTTATTTCGCTAACGCATTCCATATCTCATGGCT
This sequence comes from Mycoplasmatota bacterium, assembly GCA_037444605.1. Taxonomy (GTDB): domain Bacteria; phylum Bacillota_I; class Bacilli_A; order Acholeplasmatales; family Acholeplasmataceae; genus Peloplasma. The sequence goes on from JBBIMC010000011.1 coordinate 2,204, forward strand.
TGCTTTCCTCTTGATTCCTATTGTTGCAATCTTCGAAAACGCATAAAAAAAGGCCAGCGATTGGCCTTGGGTATCCAGTCCTGGGTACCCTTTTATTTTTTCTTAATTTTGGCAATAAAGAATCCTTCATAGTGTGAGGATGGGGCAATCAACATGACATGGTCAAGTGTTGAAGGCAATGTCATCATGTCATCACTCTTTAATCCTTCGATGGGCAATAGTTCAATGGTATGCTTTTTCATCATCTTTCGAATAACATCTTCATTCTCTTTTCTTAAGATGGAGCATGTCGAGTAAACCATGGTTTGACCTGACTTTAATAATCGTAAAGCTTTATCGAGTAAGGCTACTTGTGTTTCGTGTGATTTTTCGATTAACTTTTCTGAAAAGTACTGATAAGATCTTTCATCGTTGATGAGAATGGTACCACTCCCACTGCACGGGGCATCGAGTAAGATTTGATCAAACCTAAAAAAATCATCGAGTTTTCGTGCATCATGAATGATAAGTTGGACGTTTTTTGTCCCTTGTTTTTCCAAGTTATATTTGAGTTTATCTGCCCGAATGGGTTGTGCTTCACACGCGGTTATAAATGCTTGATTATGCGTCAGTGAAGCGATCTGTGTGGTTTTTCCGCCAGGGGCTGCTGCCATATCTAAAATATCTGTCTTTGGTTTTGGATTTAAGATAAGTGGGGGTATCATTGAAGATAAACTCTGTAAGTAAATTCCTCCGTTTTGATATATCTCAAGTTGTTCTAAAACACGCTCATCTCCATCGATTAGGATCATGGCATCCTCATACCAAAGGACATCGCGAACATGAATTTGATGATCACTTAAGATGCGCTTAACATCATCTTTTGATATTTTCAAGCGATTAACGCGAAAAGAGACGACGCGCTTTTCTTTGATATTTTCAAAGATGTGTCGTGCTAAATTTTCCCCATAATCGTTGATGAGCAGTGATTTTAGTAGCGTAAGTCCACTGTTCTCTGACATAGACATCCCTTTCATTTACAAGTCACATTATACAGGATATTTGTGAAACTAACAATCATCGACACCTCTTTCCTTCGAGTTCTTAAATCTTAAACACATCTAACAAAGATGTGTGATATAATATGAACAAGATTTTATGATGGGGAAGGTATGACATGCAAAAGAATCCAGTCATTGGTAATGTCAATAAGATTCTCATCGGTGCAATCCTCTGGGGGGCTTTTTACTTACGCTTGTTTTTCGATGAAGCTTCTTGGAACCAAACGTTTTTTGGAACGACATTTCCAGGTCTCTATCAAAGCGAAATTATATACGGAATTCAAATTGCTTTTTTTAGCATATTAAATCTAAATTTATACCATTATACCGTTGGAAAACGTCATGCTGTCTTAGATATTTCCCGTTTTTTCAGGGTGTTTATTTTTTCGGCTCTCGTGGTCTTAGCGGTTCAAGCAGCCACCCTTTTTCTTGAGATCCCTTTCCATTATGGGATGATAGGTTATCTTTTTGGGGATGGTGTGTTTGCTTCTTCCATGGCAAATCAATCCTATCTCATCTATGGTCTTTATACACTATCATCCATGCTCATGGTGTTATATATCGCAGGGATTCTGGTCTATGCGTACCAAATCACTAAAATGAAACTTTCTTTTCCTATGGTTTATGTCATCAGATTTTTTATCGCATTAGGACTTTATGCTCTTGTTTTAGGGTACTCAAGTCAAGGGTTTAATCTTTATCACATGGGGTTTATGATGATCTACGTACTTTCCGCACTTTTGGTTTATATTAAGACCAAATACAGCTTGAAAGCACTCATCTTATCCATACTTTTATTATTCATTCTATAACATAGAAAGGGGTTTATGTATGAACGATTTTAAAAACGATTTCGAATTTGAAAAAGAGGTTGTCGATGAAGCTTTGCTCGATAATCCAGAACCGCGTTGTCCTGTCGTTTTACTGCTAGATACCTCCTACTCCATGACAGGAAATCCGATCAACCAACTCAATGAAGGCGTATTTGCGTTATATGCTGCCCTAAGAGATGATGACCTCGCGTCAGTTCGCGTGGATTTATCTGTTATTTCCTTCGGACAATCTGTTTCAGTGTTGCAGAATTTCGCGACAGTCTCTGAATCACAAGCACCCGAACTCAAGGTGAATGGGATGACCCCCATGGGTGAAGCGATTGTGACAGCACTTAGAAACATTGAAAACAGAAAAAATGAATATCGCGCTGCAGGCATCTCCTATTATCGTCCTTGGCTTTTTGTCATCACTGATGGTGAACCCACGGATTCTGTTATGGAAGCATCCTCCATGCTTCAAAATGCAATTGCTGGTAAAAAAGTCATTTTCTTTGGTATCGGTGTCGAAAATGCCAACATCGAACGCTTGCGTCAAATTGCAGGATCACACGACCGTGTTTTCAAACTCAATGGACTCAATTTCAAGGAACTCTTCCAATGGGTATCTTCGTCATTATCTTCCGTCTCTTCTAGCCGTGTCGGTGATACGATCAAACTTGAAAAACCAAGTGATGATGTCTTCGAATTTGAGGTTTAGTCTTGGTTAAAGTCTACGGTGCCTCTGTGGTAGGCACATCGCATTTGAGTTCTGATACACCTTGTCATGATTCCCACGCTTATCGCGTTCTCCCCGAAAATCTTGGCATTATTGCCTGTGTATCCGATGGGATGGGGAGTGCAAAAGCAGCAGAAATCGGAAGCCAAACGGCCTCTTCTTTCGTCGTTGATTACTTAGAAAAAATGCTTGATCCCAAAATGAGCGATGATGAGATTATACTCTTGATCAAAGAGGGTTACGTGGAAACCTATGATGAGCTCCTCATGACAGCAAGCCAACATCAACTCCATATCAAAGATTTAAATGCCACACTTCTTGTCTTCGTGTCTATAGGAGATCGACAGTTTTATGGTCAGGTCGGGGATTGTTCCATGATTGGACGTCTTCATGATGAATATCAAGTCATCGCCGAACAACAGCGTGGTGAATACGCCAATGCCACCTTTTCGGTTTGTGATGAATCATCCATTGAACAAGGCATCTATGATAAAATTTCCGGTTTTTTTCCAGAAGTTGCACTCATGAGTGATGGTATTGAATCAATCTCGATTTCTGCGAAAGATAAAGTCGTATCAAAACTATTTTATGATCCCTTTTTTAAAGTTTTTTCTCACGAGAATTATCATCAAAAAGACGTTGAAGCTGCACTCGTTCGCTTTTTAAATTCTGAGCGCATTTCTAAGAAAACCGATGATGATAAGACCTTGTTATTTATTTCATTAGGAGACCTATGAAGAAATATTTCCTCGAGGATGGATCGAAAATCTTAATCGATGATTCGAAGCCGCTAGGAAGTGGTGGTGAAGGCAGTGTCTATAAACTTGCTAAAAACCAAAACATCTTGGTCAAAATTTACACTGACCGCGCGCTAGAACGCATGCCGGATATCGAAGATAAGATTAAAGCCATGGTGAATCAAAAGCCTGGTCTTTTAGACTATAACGGGCTCACCATTATCGCGTGGCCAAGTTATGTGGTCTATGATGAGTTCCATCGTTTCGTAGGTTATGTGATGCGGCGTGTACAAGCAAAAAATCAACTTTCCCACGTCATTACGCCCGGGTTACAAAAAGCTAAGTTCCCAAATATTACGTACTATGACCGCGTGGTAATCGCCATTAATCTTGCCAAGGTCATGGGATTCTTACATCAAAATAACACCGTGATTGGTGATATTAACACCTCTGATTTCTTTGTCTACCCTGGCTTTGAAATCGGTCTTGTTGACACTGATTCATTCCAGATCACCGCGAACAATCGCTTGTTTCATTGTAAAGTCTTCACCCCAGACTACACACCCCCTGAAGTGATTGATGCGAAGAAAAAGAGTTCTGTGGAAGTCAAGCGCATTCCCAATCATGACAACTATGGCTTAGCCATCTTAATCTTTCAGATTCTCATGATGGGTGTCCATCCCTTTTCTGCGCGTATTAAGAGCACCTTAGGCTTTGATGGAAACGCGATTAACTACAATATGGAACACGAGATATTTCCTTATAATACCTTAAACGGGAATATCACACCGCCTAAAAATGCTTTCCCCTTCTCCCTTCTTCCCAAATACATTCAGGAACTCTTCAATCGTGCCTTTGCAAAGCATGCCCTTTCCGATAATGATCGACCCACGACTGAAGAATGGGTTGAGAAATTAAAACTTCTCAAAGAAAGTTTAAAGAAGTGTCGCAAAGATAAAACCCATTTTTATCCCAACCATTTCCAAAAATGTCCGATATGCGCCAGAGAACAAACCAAAGATTATGATTATCTTGTCGATTATTTTAAGCAAATCTCACGCAAATACGTCAAATATGAAACAAATAAGAAACCCATTATCGTTGATGAGAACTATGTGTATGATGAAACCATTATGGGGAAATTGTTCACACTTAAAAAATCGAAAGATCTCGCCTACTTCTTCGATCCTAAACTGATCGATAAATATCGACTCCTCGAGCGGATAGAGGCTCTTTCTGCTGATTCCACAAAAAGACGTCTTCGATTCATCCCGATGCCTAAACTTTGGATTATGCAAGATCAAAAGATCATCGGTTATACCGTGTCTGCACTTCCGCATCTTTACCGTGTCACGACCTTACTCAAAGGAAATAGACTGGGTAAATTAAAGGTCACAGAAAAAGCGAAACTGATCATGGCTAAAGAAATTTCCCACATGTTTAAGACGCTTGAAAAGATTAAATCACCCGTTGAATTATCCGAAATCTTTGTCGATCAACATTTCCATCCCTATCTGCCTGATCCTGTCCTCCTTGGAACAAGAGATCAA
>JBBIMC010000011.1:7143-15407 GCA_037444605.1 Mycoplasmatota bacterium
ATCAACAATATCAAAAAATGCTCGAGGAGGAAGCGCGTAAAAAAGAGGAAGAAAAAAGAAGAATTGCTGAGGAACAACGCCAAAGAGATTTGGACCTGATTCGTTCACCCTTAGAACCAAAGGTTCCCAAAGTTAAAATAAAGGAAGAGAAACCTTTTGAACTCAAACCCACAGAACCTGTGGTCTCTTTTGAGTTTGAAAAGTCCCATAAAGCGATCATCGATGATCCACTTCTTGAAGAGCTCGCGCCAGAAATTCCAAAGAATATCCCCTATGATCCCAACTCAAAACAGACAACTCGATTCCATCTTGCTGTCATCATTCACACCCTCATTCAAGAAGGTCATCCCTATCGAGCAACCTATAAGTTATCACAAAAGCCCATCAGTTACTTCGTCGATAATAACATCTTCATTCATAAAAAAAGTTCTACTGGTGTTGAAATTGATGAAAAGACAAAACCGATAGAAATATTCCCCAACTACTATCAAAAGACGATGAAAAAGGCCTTGTTCATCAAAGATCCAGAGCAAATTCATCGTCCTTCTCCAGGCCAGTGGCAACGCACGTTAAGACGGATGCAATGGGGTTACACCAAATGCAAAGTCTCCGAATATCATGATTACCCCAAGCAACTCATCCGTTGTCCCTACTGTGAGATGAAAGATAAACACGATCATGATCATTTACGAGCGTTTGTTCGAGCGCATAAGCGTGGGTTTACCTTCAACTATTTAGCCTTCAATCGTTTACTTAATTATGTCGTCTTGTCAGCTTCTCTTGTCGGTTTAATCTACTTGGTCAATGTGTATGCGCTCAATGATTTTAGTACGTGGATCAATGAGATTAATCTCGTTCAAAAATGGGAAACCGTCAAAGCATTTATCCATTTTGAAGAGATTTTAGCGCTTTTACGCCAAGGTGTTGATTGGTTGCTTGCCTTATATGAGAAAATCTTTGGAGGTGTCCCATCATGATGTTTTATATTGCCATGGGTTTAGGGATATTCTGGCTTTTGATGAATATGTTATGGACCGTCCTTCTCTTCATCCGAAAAAAGCAGAATGTTCAGATCCCTCAAGAAATTAAACAAACGATCAAACGAACGATGCGTTTCAACATCTTCTATGTCTTTCTCTTTGCCTTATTGGGGTTTATCTTCTTATGAAAACACTGATCAATTTGGGCTTGTTAGGATTGATTGCTCTTTACTATTTTGATCAGCCCTCATTCCTCCGTATTGAAGCCCCCTTTGTTCATATCATTCATTATCTTCTCATTATTTATATCGTATGGATTCTCTTTGCTGATTTCTTTAAGTCGTTAAAGAAGCGACTTGCGGAACGCTTTGGGTTCACACTGAAAAAATGGAAACGAAAAGTGAATAAACTAAGACATAATTAAAAATGAGCCGGCTTGGCTCATTTTTTCTTGAAGATAACATCGATCAGTTGTTTCATATGATTTTCGATGGATTCTATGGGAATTCCAGAGTACCCGATGATGAGTGTGGGGTATGGATAGAGGTTTTTGCTTTTTGAGTCAAGTAAAGTTAGATTGATGTTATGGGCTTTTAAACGATCAATCATGTGTGCTTCAATTTCATCTGTGTGGATTTCAAGTAGGAAATGCAATCCCGTTTCAAAACCATGAATTTTTAAATTTGGATAGGTGTTGATGATGGTTATAATTTTCTCTAGTTTTTCACGATACCGTTGACTCATTCGGTGAATATGACGTTCAAAATACCCCTCCTTCATAAACTTATGGAGGACATATTGTTCAAAGGTAGGCACGGTACAACTGTGATACGAGGACAATTCACGATAGCTTATCATCAAATGCTTGGGAAGCACCATATAACTCATACGAAAGGAAGGTGCTAGACTTTTCGTAAATGTATTCATATAGATGACCCGGTCGTTTTGATCGACCCCTTGCAACGCGGGTATAGGTTTGCCTGAAAAGCGAAATTCACTGTCATAATCATCTTCGATAATGTAGGTGAGGTTGCCCAGTTCAATATTTCGATTCGTCTGGAGATGGGCATGACGATGCCTGTTGGAAATTGATGGGATGGCGTCAGATGGATCACATCGGGTTTTACCTTCATTAACTCATGGATATCAAGTCCTTCTTGATCCAAGTTAACATAGGATAGTTTGACATCATTTGCTTGAAAGAGTTGTTCGATTTTTATAAAGCCTGGTGACTCCATGGCATAATGCTTTTTTCTCCCTAATAGTTCAACAATCATTCCAATTAACGATGTACTCCCAGAGCCAATGATAATTCGCTCAGCATGCACATTCATCCCTCGATAAAGCGATAAGTATTTTGCTATTTCTTCTCTGAGTTCTTTTAACCCTTGATTGGGTGTGTGATTATACATCTCGTGATGATTTTCTGAAATCACTTCCCGGGATAGTTTCGCCCATGTGGCATTGGGAAATAGGGATGTGTCCACCACATTGGTGAGAAAATTCATGTGTTCATCATCACTGATTTCATGTTCGTGTTCTGCGATGCTTGGGTATTCTTTGATGTCTTCTCCTACAATCATCTCGACTTGTTTACTGACAAAATATCCCTTCTTCTCTATAGAATAGAGATACCCTTCAGCAATCAACTGTTCATACGCTGCCTCAATGGTTAAAGGACTTAAATTCAGTGTCTGTGCAAGCTTTCGTTTCGAAGGGATTTTCTGGTGAGCTTGGTAAGTGCCCTGTTGGATTAAGTGCTTGATTTCATGATAGACTTCCATATATTTAAGAGTTTTCATAAGGACTCCATCTGGTATGCTTATATTTTCCTATTCTGAATATTTATGTATACCAGTTAATAGTATACAATAAAACTGTAAATGAGACAAGGATGTGATTCGAATGTTCCAAACTGAACGTTACAAACTCAATAAAGAACTTGCTCAAATGCTTAAAGGTGGCGTCATCATGGACGTCTCTAATCCTGAGCAAGCCAAAATTGCAGAAGCTGCGGGTGCGGTCGCTGTTATGGCACTCGAAAGAATTCCTGCAGATATCAGAGCCGCAGGTGGCGTATCGCGGATGAGCGATCCTAAAATGATCAAAGAAATCCAAAAAGCGGTATCTATCCCCGTGATGGCAAAAGTCCGCATCGGTCATTTTGTGGAAGCACAAATTTTAGAAGCCATTGAAATTGACTATATCGATGAAAGCGAAGTCTTATCACCTGCTGATGACATTCATCATATCAACAAGCGTGAATTTAATGTTCCCTTTGTCTGTGGTGCGAAAAATCTGGGTGAAGCGTTAAGACGCATCTCCGAAGGGGCAGCCATGATCAGAACTAAAGGCGAACCCGGTACGGGCGATGTCATTCAAGCGGTTCGTCACATGCGTGAAATCCAAAAGGAAATCAGACGTGTCCAATCACTTCGGAAAGATGAACTTCCTGTTTTACAAAAAGATTTAGGGGTTTCATTAGAACTCATTCAATATGTCCACGAACATGGTAAACTTCCTGTCGTCAACTTTGCTGCAGGTGGCATCGCGACACCCGCAGATGCTGCACTGATGATGCAACTTGGTGCAGAAGGTGTCTTCGTAGGTTCAGGAATCTTTAAATCTGGAGATCCTAAAAAACGTGCGGAAGCTATTGTGAAAGCTGTCACCAACTTCAATGATCCAAAGATACTTGCTGAAGTTTCTGAAAACCTTGGCGAAGCCATGGTGGGTATCAACGAACAAGAAATCGAATTACTCATGGCTGAACGAGGTAAGTAATCATGGTGATAGGCATCCTCGCAGTCCAAGGTGCCTTCATCGAACATCGACATATGCTCGAGCAACTTGGTGTATCTTCCTTTGAAATCAGACAAAAAAATCATTTGCTTAAACCCATGGATGGGATCATCCTTCCTGGTGGTGAATCGACCACGATGGGAAAACTCTTAAGAGATTTGGGTATGCTTGATCTCTTAAAAGAAAAAATCGCCCAGGGCTTACCGACATTCGGAACCTGTGCGGGACTGATTCTCCTCAGTCAGAAGATCGAAGGAGAAAAAAATCCTCATTTGGGATTGATGGATATCGTTGTTGAAAGAAATGCCTACGGTAGACAACTTTCAAGTTTCTATACAGATGATCTTTTTAACAAAATGAAGATTCCTATGACCTTTATCCGAGCCCCCTATATCAAGGCAATCGGACGAGGGGTAGAGGTCTTATCCATCGTTTCAGAACGAATGGTTGCCGCAAGACAAAAAAACATGCTTGTCACAGCCTTCCATCCTGAACTCAATGATGATTTAACTGTTCATAAGTACTTCTTGGAGATGGTTTCATCTTCAAGTTAAGTATAAGGGATTGATCGATACATCCCCCCCGTTGATCAATCCCTTCATACAAAAGGGCAAACCTTATTTGCCCTTTTCCTTTTTTTAACCTTGTTTCTTTAAGTTCTTTTCAAGTAAAACCTTGATATCTACGAGTAAATCTTCAACGTTAGGTTTTTTGGCTTCAAGTTGCGCTTTTTCTTGAGCGATTTTATCGGCCTCTGCTTTTTGAATGGCTTCTTCTTCAAGCCGTTTTTTATTGGCAAGTTCACTCGCTTTGGTAAATAATTTCACGATAATGAAGACGACCAAGGCGATGATTAAGAAATCGATCACGTTTTGGATGAATAGCCCATAATAAATCGCATTTTCAGCAGTTCCTGTCACTTCATCGGCTGCAGTAATGACATATTTGTAATTGGCGAAACCATTTTTACCTACCACTAAACTTATCACAGGCATCAATACATCTTTGACAAGACTTGCAATGATCTTTCCAAATGCGCCCCCAATGATAACAGCAACCGCTAAATCGAGGACATTGCCCTTCGTAATGAACTTTTTAAAATCCTGGAAAAATTTCTTCATTGTATACCCTCCTATGGTCAAATTATACCACTTCATTCACCGTGTGGATAAAAAAAGAGACCCGAAGATCTCTTCAAGATTTAAATTTTGATATAGCCAACACCCAATGCTTTAGGTCCGGTATGAGCACCGACTACAGGTGTCAAGTATGCCACGACAACCTCACGTTCTGGGAAGGCTTTTTTAATTTCTTGTTTAAACCAATCGATGTACTCATCCGCATGGGCATGAGAAATATATGTCACGACATTAAGATCCTTCGTATCTTCAATATATTTTTCCATCACGCGTTGATGCGCTTTATGAATGGTACGAATTTTTTCTACGGTTTCTACTTTTCCTTCTTTGTCAATTTGAAGGACAGGTTTGAGTTGAAGCATCGTACCCAGTGTTCCTTGAAGTTTCGATAAACGTCCATTTTTGACGAGATACAGGAGTGTATCGACAGCAAAATAAACTTTATTATTATCTCTAATCTTTTCGAGATGTGGAAGAATTTCAGCGACCGTCTTTCCTTCACCTGCTAAACGATGTGCTTCTAACGCCATGAAAGCTTCGGCATACGCCAACGTCAATGAATCAAAGACCGTCACCTTAAGTTTGACTTCTTCAGCATTACGTTTAACGGCTTCATAAAGACCTGAAAGTTTGGATGAGATGGTGATGACAATCGCTTCTTCATAACCCTCTTTTTCAAGCTCTTCAAAATATTGAATCATCGTGCCTGGGGATACATAGGATGTGCGAGGAATATCATCTGGATCGCTTTTAATTCTTTCATAGAAAGTTTTCGCATCGATACCGACATAATCATCATAAGCTTCATCGGTACCAAAATGAATGACAGAACGTAAGATACGGATATCTTTTGGGTAGTCAAGATAATCTAGACCGGCATTGCTACATGCAAGAATCGCTATTTTACTCATATAATCTCCTTTGAATCGTTATGTGTTCTCTTTTATTTTATCAAGAATTTCCGATATCTGGTTGATATTTTTGTATTTTTGTAGTCGTGAGGGATGTTGATGCCCTTTGGTGAATAATATGATATCACAGCCTAATCGTTCAGCGACTTCGGCATCATGCAACGTATCTCCAATCATTAGAATATCTTTGGGATTAATGTTATGTTCTTTGATAAATGATAAAGCCACTTGAACTTTTGAGGTTGCATAGATGTTTTGGGTACCTAAGATATGGGTGAAGAGATGGGCGATGTTGAAATGCTCCAATTGAATCGCTAAATTCTTGACTTCGGATGCGGAGAGTAGGACATTGGTATATCCTAAACGTTCACATGCTAAGATCGTCTCAACTACCCCATCATGTAATTTGCAGTCTAAACTTCTTGGCTGATAACGATCAATAAACCTATGTGCAAGAACATCGAATGGTGTCTTCTCTAAATCGTAGACAATCTCATAATAAGCTCTTACCGGAAAGGTGAAGATGTTTAGATAGTCTTCAAATGTCACTGCTGGTCTTTCTTCTTCAATCAGCATTTCTGATAAGATTGCATGACACAGCTCGACATCATCGAGTACTGTTCCATTAAAATCCCAAAAAATATATTTCATAATAGCCTCACTTGTGATAGGGATGATGTTTTAAAATCATCTGACCACGATAGATTTGTTCGATCAATATAAGTCTCATCAATTGATGAGGAAACGTCATCTTTGAAAAGGAAAGTTTGAGATTTGCACGTTCCATAACCGCTGATGATAAACCATATGAACCCCCGATAATAAAAACAAGATCAGATGAACGATACGTCATCTTTTCATCCATGAATGACGCGAATTCTTCACTTGACATCATTTTTCCATCGATCGCAAGAGCAATGACGAAATCTGCATCATTAATTTTACTTAAAATGCGTTCCCCTTCAACATTCATTCCTTGAATGGTAGGTTCATCAGAGACTTCAATCATCTCAAGTTTCATTTGGAGTTGCTTGATGTAGTACTGTATCTGATCACTGATCCCTTTTTGATTCAATTTACCGACTGAGATAATTTTGATCATAACTTAATCACCGGTAAACTTTCTTGAGATGCATAAAAAACTTCCACCTTTGTGGGATCATCAAACGCTTTTACTATCGCTTCTTCGATATCATCAATCGCATTACAATCTTCTGATATATGGGCAACCACCCATTTACTCACACGCCCTTGAATGAGTTGATTCATTAAGTAACAAGCGTCCTCATTGGACAAATGACCCTTTTCACTGGCAATCCGTTTTTTTAATAAAAAGGGTCGCGCAGATTGAAACAAGGTAAAAGGATTATGATTAGCTTCTAGAACATAGAGATCCGCATTTTTTAATAAAGGATAATACGTTTGATCAACATATCCCGAATCGGTGAGATGGACGATTTTATGTTCATCATTTTCAATCACAAACCCTACCGGCTCTTTTGCATCATGGGAAATCATGAATGGGGTGACCTTCAATGAACCAAATGAAAAAGGTTGGTCTGCTTCAATGATATGGGTCTGATGAAACTCGCTCACGATATCCAAAGGAAGTGCATTCAGTGTCCCTTTGGTAAGATAAACATCTTCGATGGCACCATACTTCAAAAGCATTTTCAAACCCATCGTATGATCATGGTGCTCATGAGTGATAAAAAGGGACTTGACGTCGAAAATATTCTCGCCATAATCCGCCATTTTTTGTTTCATCTTTTGATAAGAAATTCCTGCATCGATAAAAAGTCTGATGTCGTCTACCTTTAGGTAGGTGACATTCCCTTTTGAGCCACTGGCTAAGACAAACACTTCCATATTGGGTCACCTTCCTTTATCTTATCATAAAAATGTGTGAGATTTACGAATAAAATGAAAGTGGTTGCAATACCCCCTAAAAAATGCTATATTATACTTGCTTGTATGAAATACATTGAAGGAGTGAACACAATGAATCAACTCAAAACACTAAGAAAACTTGCGGTAATTGTGCTATTATCCGCTGGTTTACTTACGTTAGCTGCATGTTCTGGCAGTGAAAAAACTCCTTACGGTAGTCTCTCTGATGACGCTTATCTTACGATTGGTGATATCACCGTAACGGAAAAAGAACTCTACGATCAATTACGTATGCAAGGCGCCTCAGTTCTCGCAACCATGATCGACGAAAAAATCTTTGAAGATGAAGTATCCGCTGTCCGTCAACTACTCTTAACGGGTGATGAAGATTTAAACACCTATTTTGATGAAACGGTCAATAGCGCCATACATGGTATCTCTGATCTTGATGATCTAGAAGACCTCTACAACGATTATCCCGACCGCTTTGTTCGTAACTTAGAACAATTTGTCGATTCCTTATATTTATTGGATAACAACAT
>JBBIMC010000012.1:0-7151 GCA_037444605.1 Mycoplasmatota bacterium
CTTTATTCAAAAAAGTCAAAGTAAGGGGTATCTAGAAAAGGATGCCGAAGCCATCTATGACTTAATCGTTAAGTTTGCTGATTATGGATTTAATCGTAGCCACAGCGTTGCTTATGCCTTAGTGGCATACCAAATGGCATACTTAAAAGCGAATCATTTTGCCATCTTTATGGCAACACTATTATCCTCAGTGGTTGGAAATGAAGGGCTCACCAAAGACTATATCACTGAAATGAGACAAAAGGGCGTAGCCGTATTTCCTCCTGATATCAATCGATCAACCGATCAATACATCCATCATGATCAAAAAGTATTTATGCCGCTATTGGCTATTAAATCCATTGGAAGACAAGCGATGCAAAAAATCATGTCTGAAAGAGAAAAAGATGGATTCTTTGTTGATTATCAGGATGTGAAGCGTCGATTAAAGAAAGAGATCAACGAAAAGAATCTTGAGATGCTCATTGATAGTGGTGCCCTTGATGAGATGAAATTATCCCATCGAAGCATGATTCAATATAAAGATTTATCCCATGCGGGTTATGAACAGTTTATCTCAGATTTTACAATGGAAGATCTTCCTGAATTTTCCTTTGAGGAATTATCGAGAAGAGAAAAAGAAGCCCTTGGCATGAACATTAAGTATCATCCTTTCGTCATGTACCAAGACTTTATTCAAAAACATCATCTCTATTCATTAAGTCAGGTTCAAAAAGTAGAACAAGGTTATGTTCTCGCGATGAAAAAGCAGCTAAAAGCAATTAAGACTAAAACAGGTGAGATGATGGCATTCATTGAACTTGATGATGGGATAACACAACTTGAAACAACCGTGTTTCCGAAAGTCTATGCCAAGATTTTCCAAAAGATTAACGATGATGTCAATGTATTTAAGTTATCTAAAAATGTCTACCGGGGACAAACAAACTGGCTGATTGATCAGGTGATTGATTTACCTTCTTTCGACAAGGAGAAGAAATGACAAAAGACTCTAAAAAAGAAGTATTGCAAGCCGTACGCATAGGCTTGATCGTCAATATTGGTCTTGCCGTTCTCAAACTAACGTTTGGGTTTTTAGGTAATGCTCGCGCACTCGTCAGTGATGGTTTAAATTCAGCATCGGATGTACTCATCAGTCTGATGATTTTATTTGTGCTTAAACTAGCCACACAAAAGCCTGATTACGATCATCCTTATGGCCACGAAAAATATGAAGGTCTCGCTTATTTTGTTCTAGGGATTATCTTTTTCGCAACATCGATCTACATCGCTTATGATGCCATCATGGGTATTGTTAATCACTTTCAAAATCCAGGTGATGTCGCTGGACCTCATCTTTTTACAGTCTTTGTTTCCATCGTAGCATTAGCCATCAAATTCTTTCTTTTTAACTACTATATGCGGATTGGTAAAAAACATCAGAGTCCAACAATTCAAGCGGATGCAAAAAATCATCTCATCGATGTTTTCGCAACAAGCTTCTCCGTAGTAGGTTTAACCATCGCTCAATTTGGTTATGTGATGTTTGATGATATTGCAGCCTTCTTCATCGGACTATTCATTTTAAGACTTGCCCTCCAAATACTGAAAGAATCCATCTCATTTCTTACGGATCAGGCACCAGAAAAAGATGAAGTGGATTCCATCCATCAAACGATATTATCGATTGAAGGTGTCATCTCGGTTGATGATTTAAAGGTGAGAAAACACATGAATCAACGTTACGTTGATGTTGAAATTGGTGTTAAAGCGAACCACACACTCGAACATGCACACAAGATTGCTGAAAGAGTTCATCATCATGTCGAAGAAACATTCCCAGATGTGCTACATTGCATGGTTCACGTGAATCCACATCGAAATATTTAGAAAAATTAGGCTAAAGAGCAAGAAATGAACCAACTACAGGTAAACGTAGTTTAATTCATTGAGTTCTATAGCCTTTTTTGATAAAATGATGATAACCAATTGAATGAGAAAGGCGGAATCGTTATGCCATCAATACCATCATTACTCGTCTTACAATGGAGTATTATCGGCTTTTATGTCGTGCTATACTTCTTTATAGGGTTCATGAGGGGAGGTTCCAAGTCTAGTTACTTCTCAATCGTCGCGTTTATCACGACGTTTATTAGTTTGTACTTAGTCTCATTCATCTCGCTCAACCTCATCTTATCTCCTTCATTCACATTGGTGAATCTTTTAGAGTTTGCTAACGGGTATGCTGGTGGTGTGATTCCTGCTGAAGTCTTTACGTTTGCCGAAGATCCGATGCTTTCTGCGTTTGCGATTGCCATCGTGGATTTAGTGTTACGTATTGTTGGGTTCATCATTCTATTCCCGCTCATTAAAGGAATTCTTTCCCTATTGATTTTTAGACCCATCTGGAGTTTTGGAATCAAAAAGGCACTTCTTAAGAAACAAAATGAAAAGCTTGAAATGGAATTTCAAAGTGAAGGGAATAAACAATTTAAGCCTTCTAAGAAACTCCATAAAACCCTAGGTGGACGTTTCATCGGTGGTGCCTTTGGGGCCGCACAAGGATTTTTAGTTGCGTTTATTCTCTTGTTACCACTTCTTGTCATCTCAGGTTTCTTGACTGTCGTGACAGATCCACTCGGTGTAGAACAAGAAGACAATTATACAGAACTCGCTGTTGTGGGTGGCGTTGATTTAGGACCTATGCAAGAAATGCTTGATGATTATCTTGACCAAATTGATGAGATGAATGCACAAGGTCTTTCCGCGTATTTAAGAGAAATTACTGTCGAGGGTGTCCCTCTCGATCGCTACATATTTGATCAACTGTTCACCACCGATGTGGTTGAAGGTGATCAAGTCACAGAGATTAACTGGATCAAAGAGCTAGAAGGCATCATTAAGATTTCCCGTACCGTTTATGATGGGGGATATCTTTCTGGTGATTTTGGACTTAATGACATCAATGAAGAACGTTTGGGCGATGTTGAAGTGGTCTTTGATTACTTTAAAAACTCTGATTTAATCGCATACATGATTCCAGCAGCAACACGTTATGGTGTGGATAATCTAGAGGATTTACAAGGGCAACTCCCCGTGGCAATCCCCCAAGATATCGCAGAACAACTCGCGACAACCATTACTGATATTGACTGGAACCAAGAATTCGGCAATATTCAAGCGATAGTTGATGCGGTTTTAGTGTTTGGTTCGGTAGAAGAACTTCAAGCCTACATGGCAGATCCGATGCTTGTCTTAGAATTATCCCCTGAAGATGGCGAAAAACTCGCCGATGTTGTTCGTGCGATTGGCAATATGCAGCTATGGTCCCTTGTACCTGCAGCCGTTGATTATGCGACCACACTTGATGATGTCAAGAATCAACTCACCTGGATTGATGAAGCAGAAAGAGAAGCATATCTTCAAGAACAACTGGCTTTTCTCATCGAAAATGATGAATTCTTTAACGGCGAAACGGGTGAATTTGCTCGATTAGCGCTGCTCGTTGAAGCCGTATTTACCGATGAGTTCGGTGATGTCGATTTAGCCACGCTTATGGATACAGCCAATCCCGAAGCTTTGCTCGATCCGGACAATGTCGATTGGATCGATAATATTTTTGAAAAAATTGTTGATTTAGACTTACTTGTCGAAACCATTCCTTTAGGTGTCGACTTTGCATTTTACACACAAGTAGGTGATCTTGTCGATGAAGAGATGGCTGGTGAACTTGAGGTTGCTCTAGATACCATCAATTGGCAAGATGAACTTTTAAATATCGGTGATATCTATAAAGAAGTCGTTCAAATTGGTGCTGGTCAACTCTTAGGTGAAAGTCCAGATTATTATCAATTTATTGATGACACAGTCACCAATAATATAGATGGTGTAAGACTCATCGTTGAAAAGATTTTTGAAGATAGTGTTCTCGTTAACTCGATGTTGACGATTGCTGCACCTGTCTTGGTTGAACGTTACGTAACCAATCAAGATCTTGAAGGCATTCTTCAAGAAGCGTTAATCTCCGACCCTGTCTCTGGAGAAATTGACTTTAGTGTGGGTCAAGAAATCAATACCCTTCTCGATATCGTGGAATCCATTTATCAATTTACGAATACGACTGAATTGATGAACATCTCTGGAATGACTGCAGATGAACAATTAGGTGTCTTTGCTAACTTTGGATCACTTAATGCTGTCGAATTTGAACAGTTCCAATCTGCTTTTGGTGAATTACAAATTTTAGATCGTACGGGTTCTGCACTGCTTGAATACGCAAAGAATACCATGGCAATCGATCAAGTCTACGTTCCTGAAGACGATGTCAATCTTGGCGATGAACTTGGATCCATTCTTGGATTTGTGTATGAAGCTGCCAAATATACCTATGATGTCCAAGATCTCTACCCAACCTTTGAAGAGATCGATTTTGCACCATTATTTGCGGATGATGATTTTAGATCATACTTACTAGCGACTCCAGCAGATAATCATTCAGCACTTTTATTCCAAACCATCGCCCATAACATCAAACTTTACTCACAAGATGTTGCCATCAGTGAGTATTTAGCTGTTCCTCAAGTTTTGATGGATGCTTCCGTTGAGTCTGCAGCATGGGAAAGCGAACTCAATGCACTTCTCGGTGCTGTCTTTGATGTTGTGGCTTCCTTTGAAGACTCAGACATTTTAACGATGTCAGCACGTGATGTGATTTTATTCACCCAAACACCTACCGATGTCTCGATTGAACTTGTGACTCAATTTGCAGATCCACTCAAAGCAGACGAAACCTTTGGTAGTCTTGATAGCTCGGTGATTCTACGTTCATCCTTAAAGACTGCGATCGATTCACTCGGTGCAGGTATGGCGGATTCACTCGGAGGTCATGAGATTAAGACCCCCGCGATTGCCCTCGATGGCGATATGCTTGAACTCGGTATTCTCGTGGAACTCATCAACGGACTTGCCATTTTAGTAGAAGACTTAAATACCACATGGAATTATACGACTGTCGCTGAACTCACCGATAGTTTGAATGCGGATGGCATTTTACCAGCTTACAACAACTTAGAAGATGGTTCGTTAATCTCCTTTGGTAGCATTACGTTAATCAAAGGTGTTTTGAGTGAACTCTTGTTAAGTGACAATTTCCAAGCCTTCGGTATTGAAACGATTAATGGGGCACAAGAATTATTTGTTGCTCCAGCGGATTTCTTAGCCTTAGATGATTTACTCCTTGATGCTGAAGGTGTGAAGGGAGAAGAAATCGGTAAACTACTCATTTCAATTAAGAGTTTACAAGTTGCGAACACTGAAGAACTCAGTGCATTTGGTCCTGAAGTTCTCAATAATATGATTGATCGTAACATCGATGGTGGTCAAGATGACCTCGATCGTTTCTTTGACTCAGGTATTCTGTATACATTCTTAGACAAGATTTTCCAATTAGATGCCATTAATGATTTTGCGAATGATGCCTTATCAGGTGCCTTTGGCGATGCAAATATTACGATTGATTTGGCCCCACATCCAGCCCTTTTGGGTAACGAAATAGATGATGAACCGATCGAAGTCGGAAGAATTCCTAAAGATGAATTTAGAAACATGATCGTCAGTTTTAATCTTTTAGGTGATTTCAACGCGATCGGTATCGAAACCTTCCCTAACTTAGTGGATCCCTATAGTGAAACGGATGATTTTACCACATTCTTAGAATCAGATTATATCTACACCATTGTTGGACGTCTTTTTGAAAATGAAGGCTTTGGCGATTACATTGGTGATCTTTTAGGTAGCTCATTTGGTGATGGACTCATCCTTGATATGACAGCACCTGAAGACGCTAAAGGATTAACAGGTGTTGAAGAAGATATCATCACGAAAGTTGAACTTCGTCGAATTATGGTTTCCTTCAAACTTTTAGGTTTAGACCAAGGAACTGATAATATCGGAATTCCCCAGATTTTAGGTATGTCAGGTAGAAACGATATCCTTGGTGTGGATGATTTCGATCGATTTATCGCCTCAAAATATATCGCCGATAAACTATCCATCATCTTACTATCTGATGCAATTATCGATACGATTGGTACCGGTCGTTTCACGGCGATTGATTTCGTCCTTCCACCATCTTCTTATACCATGGTGGGTGGTCGTGAACGCTTAACCGATACCGAATTTGCCAATATCTTTAACGGATTATCAACGCTAGGCTTGGAAGATCTCGAAGGTTCTGGATTTACCCCAGATCAAATTACAGGTCTTGGTGAAGCAGAAATCACTGCCGTTCTCGATTCGAATTATCTCTATACAGTCATTGATTTAATGCTTAAATCCGAAACAAGCTTTACTGTTCCAGCAGGTGCTTTAGAAGTTGCTGGTGAATATACTGGCATGGTGAAGAAGTCAGAAGTCCTAGATATCTTTAAAGCCATTGAAATCTTTGGTATCACTGGTGGGACAGCACCTGACCCAGCAACGATCAGTGTAGGAGATATTCAAGAACTCTTAGCAGAAACCGATTCTGCGATTGTTCAGTCCTTACTCTCGGATGCAATCATTCAAGCACTTGGTGCTGAAAATATTCCTGCGGATGCATATCAAGAAGCTGAGATTTTAACTCAAGAAGAAATCGAAGCGATTGTCGATGCACTCGCTGTAATTTCAGGCGATCCCGATGCACCGATTACCTCCATCGATGTTCAAAATGTTACCGTTGGGCAGATTAATGATCTTGACTTGACAGAAACTGGATCAGCCACGATTAAACAATTAATTTCTGATGCTATTTTGGATGCGATAAATCCAAGCAATATTCCAGAAGAAGCGTATGAAGATACCGGTTTATCCAGTCAAAACAATACCATATTACTGGGCTTTACGACACTTGATGCCCCAGTGTTAAGACGTTTATCAGATGAAGAACTTCAAGAAATTATTGGTGCTTTAAACATCCTCGTTGATAACAACATGGATGCTCTTGTTACCGAAATCTCCACCGATGTCAAAGTGGGACAAGCAGTACAACTGAAGACGAATAACTCATTAATCATCAAACAACTCGTTTCTGACAATGTTGAAACCGCCCTTGCTGGTTTTGTTGTGATTCCTGATGTTGCATATATCGATGTTGAAAAGACAAGACTTTCTAACGATGAAATCAACAACATGAT
>JBBIMC010000012.1:7176-14626 GCA_037444605.1 Mycoplasmatota bacterium
TCTTGCCAATAATGATTTGAATGCATCAGTGACTACGATTTCTACGGACGTTACTGTGGGTCAAACCCAAGATTTAAAGACAAATGAATCCTATATTATTAGACAGCTCATCACCGATAATATCGTGGATATTTTAGGTGCGGCTTCGATCCCTGATGATGCGTATGACACAACAAATGTGACGATGCTTTCGCAATCCGAAATTACAAACATGGTGGATGCGATGTATATTTTAGCAAATGAGAATGATGCAATGCTCGTCACTGATATTTCTACAGATGTAACAGTGGGACAAACTCAAGAATTGAAGACAATCAATTCACTCATCATTAGACAACTCATTACTGATAATATTGTGGATGTTCTTTCTGTATCAACCACAATTCCAGCCAATTCATATGATCCATTACAGCCCACGATGCTAACACAATCAGAAATCAATGATATGATCGACGCACTCGTCATACTTGCTGATGGCGATACGAACACCCCTGTGGCTTCAATTGATACTAATGTGACCGTAGGTCAAGTCCAAGGATTAGAATCCAATGGCTCACTCATTATTAGACAACTCATCACTGATAATATCGTTGATGTCTTAGGATTAACTGTTGTGATTCATCCGGATACGTACGATCCTCTTGAACCTACGATGTTTACTACGGTTGAAATTGGCGAAATGATTGATGCGTTAGTAGTTCTCGCCGATAACGATCTGAATATGCCAGTCGCATCCATTTCGACAGATGTAACTGTGGGTCAAACCCAAGGTTTAAAAACAAATAACTCATTAATCATTCGTCAATTGATTACAGATAATATTGAAAATGTCTTATCAGCGACCGTCGATTTCCCAGCGAGTGTCTATGATACCACATACACAACGATGCTGACCACCACTGAAATCAGTGAAATGATTGATGCATTGTATATTTTATCCGATGAAAACCCAGCACTTCCAGTGACAGCAGTATCTACCAATGTAACCGTGGGTCAAGCGCAAGATTTGAAGACCAATGACTCACAAATCACACGTCAACTGATCTCCGATTCCATCGTAGACAACATTGGATTAACAGCCACCATTCCACTTGATGCACATATCGATGGTGATTCTAACAATCGCTTAACGGATACGGAAATCAACCTGATGATTGATGCGTTACTTGTTCTTGCTAATAACGATGGTGATGTCTTAGTTTCAGCGATTTCAACAGATGTAACGATTGGCCAAATGAAAGGTTTAAATGCCAATGACTCGCTCATCGTCAATCGTTTGATTACCGATTCGATTGTTGATACGATTGATCCTCTTGATGAAGGTAAGATTCCTCTTGAAGCGTATATCGATGGCGACTCAAGTAAATTCTTAACCGAAACTGAAGTTGCTGATATGATCGCAGCACTTGAAATCTTAGCGGGTTCTGAAGTTCCTGGCGATCGTGATACCACATTGGTATCAGCGATATCAACCGATGTAACGGTCGGACAAACTCAGGACTTAAAGACGAATGGCTCATTGATCATTAAACAGCTTATCTCCGATTCGATTGTCGATACAATCGGATTAACCGCAACAATTCCTGATGCAGCACACATTGATAGTGATACCAATAAGCGCTTAACAGATACTGAAATCAATCACATGATTGATGCCTTACTCATCTTAGCAGATGGCAATGAAGCACTCCTTGTCTCTGCCATTTCGACAGATATTACGTTAGGACAACTCAATGGTATTACTGAAAATGAATCCTTGATTATGCAGAAGTTGATCAGTGACTCGATCATTGATTCTGTTGGCGTCGCTAAAGTACCTGATGATGCATACTTACTCGATACTCCAGGTAACAACTTGAAGACCACTGAAGTGGATGCGATGATTGATGCACTCTATATTCTCGCTTATGATCCGCTCAACCCAGGTCAAGATCTTGATGATGTGAAAGTCTCTGCAGTCAATATTAATGTGACGGTGGGACAAACACAAGATCTGAAGACCAACGGTTCTGTGATTATTAAGCAAGTCATCTCTGATTCGATTGTTGATATGCTCACCGCTCCGAAGATCCGTCAGACAGCCTATATCAATAGTGATCCTAACCTAAGATTAACCAATGATGAAATTGGCTACATGATCGATGCGATTTACATTCTTGCTGATGGCGATGAAGATGTATTAGTTACAAGCATTACGGTCAACGAAAGCACACTTGCCATCGATACATTACAACAATTCAATGAAAATTCAATCGTACTTAACCGTTTGATTTCGAACGCGATTATCACAAGTTTAGGTTCTGCTGATATTCCTGATGAATCCTTTGAAGATGATGTCGCAAGAACTGACTTAATCCGTCCTGAAATTGATGCGATCTTAACCGCACTCGATACCTTAGGTATTGGTACGGGTGGTGCTGGAACGATTACCACCGCATCGCTCACCTTCGATGAAATTGATAGCGTGGTTGCCATTGGTACGACTGACCTAATCAAGTACCCACTCGGCTTCTCACCAATTGTTGTTCACATCTTGTCAACACCGATGATTTCTGCGGTTAGCGACATTAGAAGTGGTCATGATTATGGTGTTCCAACAACCGCATATCGCAATACTAATGACTTGCGTCATGATGAAATTGAAGGTTTAATTGCAGCCTTGAAGCTTATCGGAAATGTACAACCAGAAGATGAAGACACAACGACGATTGCCGATGTCACCATTGATCCAAATTCATTTAACGGCACGATGATTAGCAATCTAGTAGCTCTTGATAAACTCATTGTTTACCGCTTGATTTCTAAGGGTATTAATGATTCTACAATTGATACGGATGAATCACATGTCACAGATATCAATGCTAGAAACTACGATCCAGGTCTACCAGTGACACCGCTTGTTTATGATATTAAGATTGCTGAAATGAGTCATATTGCAACATCGATGAACATTCTTGGTATATCTTCAATCGCAAATGTTGCTAGTGAGATTACATTAACGACACTTGAAGGATTGTCAAACTCCGATGTTGAAATTCTTGTAGAAGCAAACACCGATGGTCCAAACACGATTATTTACTACATCATCGCTCAAACTGTTGACCCGATGAATAATGTATATGATCTTATTGATCCATTCAATGCAAATGATTATTACTTTATGAATCCTGGCAGAATTCGCTTGCTCAGAAGTTCAATCCAGGCTGCGATTGATTATCTAGAATCATTGTAGTGATTTAAATTAAAAAATCCCCTTGCGAGAGATCGCAGGGGGATTTCTTTTTAAATACTTTCTCTTTGACGAATTAATCTATAGATGACCATAGCGAAGATTACCAATCCAAATAATGCCATACTCCAATAACTAATCATCAGTAGTATACTTGAAATCGATTGGAATAAGATGGACAAGTTTATAAATAAAAAGAAACATAACAAAACCAAAGTGAGATTTTTGTAAGTTATTGTACTTGAAAGTGGTGTAATCACATCAGAAGACTTTTTAGATAATTTCACCATCAAGATGAATAAAATATAAAAACCTATGATCATAAAATAGGAAAGGATTTCACTTGGGAAACGTTCAGGCACAAGAACTATGCCTCCAAATATGTAGATAAGTAACAAGATAACATACATCCATATAGGTATCTTCTCAAAGTTTGCTATCGGTACTCTATCCTTATTTGCGATGAAAGCCAAGATAAAGATGATCAAAAGTGTCCCCAATGGTGCTAAATTTCCACTCACCCAATTGTATTGATTTCCATTTGCAACAAAAGTAGAAACGATAGCAATAATAATTAAGGCATACCAGGGATGTCTTTGTAGATACTTGAAAATATGGCTGTGACTTTCTAGTGTATGTTTAGTAATCCATTCATAGGTTAATATAGGCAAGATAAATGAAAAAATTGGATGCCAAAAGAATACTAAGATAATAAACTCTAGAGGGGCAATCCCTAACCATGGACCCAAGGCTGGTCCAGACTCATTGATATAACCAGCCCAAAGTACTTTTGTAATGATTGCTTCATAGAGGGAAAATATCATACCAAAAATATAGAGTTGATAGATTTTTGTTCTTTTAGTACGTAAAGAGACACTCAAAAGAATCACCGTATGAAGTAAATACAACGGGAGTGTATAGAAGATACCAAAAGGATTTAGATACCATAATTGTGATGCTCCGGATAGTATTTCTGCATAGAACATCGATAACATTCCAATAAGCAGAAAGGATAGTAGTTTCTTCATAGGATATGTCCTCTTATTTTCCCTTATTATACGCTAAAAGAGAGCAACAAAAAAGAGATGGGGGATCCATCTCTTAGTTATTTACATTTGAGAAGCCATTTTTTCAAGCCGTTCAATCTGTTCTTTTGACCCCACAACAATGAGTTTGTCTTCCAATCGTAAAACCTCATCTGCTTTTGGATTGAAAATAAATTCATCTTCATTACGTCGTATCGCGAGTACGATCAATCCAGCTTTATCTGCGATTTCAGAATTTCTCAACTTTTTATCAATAAGTTCCGAACCATCGTGAATAATAACTTCCTCCATGTTAATCGACATGTTCTTGGTGTCGATGATATTGTCAACGAAGAACTGAACATGGGGACTCAACATGAGGTTTGCCATCTTTTTACCACCAATTTCATCAGGTGATACTACATTATTCGCTCCCGCACGGATGAGTTTTTTTCTTGAGGATAATTCATGATTTCTCGCAATAATATGTAGTGCAGGATTTAAAACGCGCGCTGTGAGAACTACAAAGACATTATCAGCATCTGTAGGGAGTGTGGTAATGAGTCCTGAAGCTTCTTTGATTCGAGCAGTAACGAGTGCGTCTTCATTCGTCGCATCATCCTCTATATATAAGACACCTAAGTCTTTAAGTTCTTCAATTACTTCAGGGTCATTTTCAATCACCACAAAACTTGCTTCTTTTTTTATCAGTTCTTTAATCACATGTGATCCGGATTCACCAGCACCACAAACGATAATATGCTTTTCTAATTTATCGATTTCTTTCATCATTTTTTTCTTCCTCCATGCTTCATTTATCGTTCCCTCACTGATAATACTAAAGACTTGTGAGAGAAGATAGCCTACCAATCCCACGGATACCAAGATCACAAAGATGGCAAAGAGTTTTCCTGCTGTGGTTAATGTTCCCACAGACTCATAACCTACAGTCGAGATAGTGATGATGGTCATATAAAGGGCATCAATAAATGATAGGTTTAATGTGATCATAAAACCAAAGATGGCAATAAGTAAAAAGACCACAACAATGATCAACCATAATGTGATTCGCTTCATCGCATCAACCACCCTTCTTAAAATCATTATATCATGCTCATTATATCGCGATAAAAAAAAGAGCACGATTGTGCTCTAGAGTGATTCTAAAAGATTGATATAGAATTGAACACCATGGATGATGTTATCAATCGAGATATCTTCATCAAAACCGTGAATTTTTTTCAAGTCATCTTTGGAAACATCCATAGGAGAAAACTTATATACGTGTTCACTGATTTGATGATAATGTCTTGAATCGGTAGTAGCTACCATGAGATAAGGAGCAACGATGACATCAGGCCACGTTTGGTTAATGGCTTTTTTGAGCATATTGAAGGCATCACCCAGTTCACTGGTCGGTGTTGCTTCCGAGAGTGCTGTCATGGTCACATCAATGTTTGGATTCTTAATGATTCTTCGAATCCGTGCCATCACCATGTCTCCGGTATCTTTTGGTCTTAAACGGTAGTTAATACCAATGACCGCTTCAGAAGGTAGCACGTTGATGGCATCACTACCCGTGGCTAAAGTAAATGCTTGAGTGGTTTTAAACATGGACAAGAATTCTCCACCCGATAGTTTGGCAATCAACTTTACCAAAGGCATGAACAGCCATAGATTGGCGAAGAGCATCTTAATAAAGAAAGATTTTGAATGTGGAGCAATCGTTTGAAATAGAGCACGAACGGCAGGTGTCATTTTTAAGCGGAAACTGGGATGATTGTTGAGCTTTCTAATCGCTTTTGCAAGTTCAGTGATTGCAGATTCCTTAGGTGGTGTGGACGCGTGTCCACCGCGAGATTTCGCGGTGAGGGTAACGTTCATGAATCCTTTTTCAGCGATACCGACGACAGCTGATTTTTCTTTTACGCCAGGGAACATGTTTTTAACAATCGCTCCCCCCTCATCTAAGACAAGAAAGGGCGTAATTCCACGAGTTTTTAGTGTCTCTACAATGGCTGGAGCAGATGGACCAAAGATTTCTTCATCGCCTGAGAAGGCAAGATAGAGATCGTGCTTGAATTTTTTTCCATTAGATAGCAAATATTCCACGGATTCCATCACAGCATTGAGGGAACTTTTAGTATCGAGTGCCCCTCTGCCATATACGCTTTGATCATTGATTCTCCCCGAGAAGGGATGTTCTTTCCAACCTTCTTGTGCGGGAACGACATCATAATGTGACATCAACACGATAGGATCTTCTGAAGACTCTCCAGGAATTTTAAAGAGCATACCTCGTTCAACTTCTTCATATGTCGCTTGACCGAGGATATGAGGATAACGCTCTTGAACAAACGCACGAAAACGAACAAATTCGTTGGCATCCTCCTTGTTTTTGTCTAGCGATGAGACAGTCTTAAATTGAAGCATTTTCGATAAGGATTCAATTGCGTGTTTCTCATCGATAGGATGAAGCTTTTTCATCTCAGGGAAATCTTTAGGAGTAAAGCGAAAGGTGCGATATAAGATGATGATGAGAATGAGTGGAATAAGTAGCAGTGCATACCAACCCATTATCGTACCAGTCCTTTCTTATATAAAACTCGTGCAACGATAATCGAGATTAACACACCTACAGGTACCATGATACCCACGAGACCACCACTTCCTGGAACTGTCACGAAGAAGATGATCATGATGATCAATGGAATAAGAGCAATTTTAACCTGCTTCGCGATATAGACAATTCCTAAAGCACCGAAAAGAGCGGGAATGATGTTATCAAACGCGGGTTTTAAGGCGGGTGATTCCAATATGGGTGATAGTGGAATAATCAACAGTGCACCGATAAAAATAATCAATGTGGTAATTATCGAAGAAGAAGCGACCGCGAGAGTAGCGATGACATCTCCCTCATCTGTACCCTTCTTAACACCTAAGGCATCTTGTGCGTTGAGTGCTGCAGGTACTTTTAGGTTCGTCAAGTTTCCAGTGACAAACGCTAAGTAGGTTGACCCATTGCCAAGCATGGGTGAAAAAGTGAAGACTTCGATCGTGGTGACTGGCCAGAAAATAATGGCGGTTGCAAAAAATCCCGGAAGAAAATGAGTCACGCTCGGCCAAACACCGGTAATACTGCTGATCAGAATTTGACTTGTAATAAATAGTGCAAGTGCACCAAGCATCCAAAGAC
>JBBIMC010000013.1:0-14368 GCA_037444605.1 Mycoplasmatota bacterium
GATCGAGCATGTAGTCAATATAGGGAAGTGGACCTTTGGATCCGACAGGGAATGTTGACATATCATCATCATAAGGATGGACAACAATTTCAATTTCATCCACAAGATCAACACCATTATAGGTTGCAGTCAATTGAAGAATCATCGTGTTTTCAACAGCGGATTCTGCAAACACTAAATGATTACCTGAAATGCTTGCGATTGAACTATACATTGGATCAATGGCAACACTCATCACACCACCATAGATAGGATGCGTTGTAGCGAAACTATAGGATAGACCATCGTTAAAGTAATAGTTAAAATCATTCATTAAGTAATCCATCATGAATCCACGAATGTTTTCATCAGTAAAAGTAATGGATTCAATAATGTTAGGTGCATCAACGACATATCCTGACCAAATCGGTCCAAAGGATGAGTAATATAACTTATAATTCAAGAACTTAACTGCAACATCCGTATCAACAAATGGGTACAATACGTTATCGACGTCATAGTTTTCCGGGATCAACATAATCATGCGTATACCATCGGTCAAATAATAGTTACCCCAATCATCTTGAATCAGATGACCCTTAATCGCGTTATAGTACAGCAAGTTCATCGATTCAGTATTTCGTGTTGCTAGATCAACAAATTCACCGTCAAGGACAATTAAATCTTCTTTCTTGGCAGTATCTAGGACTGTAAAATATGAATACTCAGAATAGCCGTGAATCGATACATAACCTTCATAAAGTTCTTTTTGCCCAAAGATGATGATTTCATCGCCTTCATTTAAACCTTCAAAGCCATAACCATGCAAGTAGAGCAAGCTCATGGGTTCTTGTAAAATGAATTCCCAACCATTCAGCACTTCTGCAACGATAACATGCAACTTACCAAATTCGCCCTGTTGAAGACCATAGAAATCTTCAATCATAATAAGTGCGTATGGAACGACAGTGATTTCAAAGGTATATTCTTGAGTGAGTTCACCAATGGTTACAGTCGCCTTAAAGGGGAGGTATTCAATATCCGAAACGTCATGAATTTGCATCGTTTCAGGATCGAAGACATACCCATTCGTTCCAACAAATTCCCAAATGATGTGTGCATCAATCGGTGCTAAGTATTCGGGTAATTCAATGTAGTCAAAGGGACGATAATCGCGTCCTTCAAGATACATCTGTCCAGCTAGGATTAACGCATCCATACGTTCTTGATCTGTGTAGTAGTCTAGCCAGATATCTTCTTTCGTGGGAACAAGGAGCATACGATCAGGTGCATAAGGATCTTCTCCATCCATATTGGGGAATAAGAAGCCACGGACCTTGATTCTAAATCCTGCTAATTCATAAAATTCTTGGATAGGATTGATAATCGGTTCCATCATGATCTTCGGATCATCATGCATGAAGATAAACATAGGAACTAAAGGAATAAATTCACCGCCATCAATAAACTCTTGAATGACTGGATAGAAGGAATCATCCATAGGTGAAACATAACCTGCAACTTCCACATAACGACCCCAGTTGTTCACATCTGTCATATCGATCGCATTAAATTGCGCAATGGTTAAGATTTCAGGGGCAATTGGATAAGGAACGTGTTCAGAGACCACTTCATAAGAAATCACAGCGGTGTTATCCCAAATGAGAGGAATACCTTCAAATAGACTTAATACGCCTTCGATGATGACTTCTTGTCCTGCTTTAAATGGCAATTGAGCCACGACAAAGAGAATACCTGTTTCATCAGCAAGGATCATGGGTCCATCTTCAAACTGCGGCATCACAACCACACCACGAACGAAATAGGTTTCGCCTTCAGTACCAAGTTTGAACTCAGCAATCGTTAATGTGTCAATCGGAACAACAAGAATATCAAACTCAGCAACTGCGGATGCGTCGTTATAGGTTAATGTAATTCGAACACTGATGTAGGTATCAACGGTAATGGTATCGCTGATTACACCTGTGACTAAATCGATGAGTGAAGCATTATCCCCATAGGTTTCATAAGCAATATTGACACCATAAGGTTCGTATGTTTCTGGCATCATCAAGGTAGCACCAGGACGGAACACTTGTTCTGTTCCTCCAGTTTCAAACATATTCGCTAAATAATCGACAAGTTCTTGATCTGTAAATGCGGGTTGAATGTCTCCTGGGTTGTTGAGGAACACCTGAACAAACATTGGATCCATGTCGCCACCAAGCATCAAGACGCCTCTTAGACGAATATCAAGACCGATGGAACCCATTAATGCGCTTGGATCGATACCATCAGGAACAAAGATTGGTATCATACCCATACCGTCTGTCAAGTAGAAATTCATTTCATCAGGACTCTTTTCCAAGCGACCCATGACATCTACATATTGGAAATTGTTGAGTGGATTCATCACATCAAGTGCTAATACATCTGCAACACTTAACAATGGAGGTGTAAAGGCGAGTGGTTGTCCACGACTGATCATTTCTTGAACTAATTCGTCAGGTGAATTGACAATTGCATGCATATTTTCCATCGCCATGAGTTGTCCATAGAGTAATAAAACATCACCAATCATCAGTTCGGAATGCGAGAATGGAACAAATAGGATACCTGTTTCATCCACAACAATCATCATTTCATTCATAGGATCGATGAAAATGATTTGTCCAACGACATAATAGAATTCTTCATCCATCACCATCTTGAATTCAGCAATGGTTAAGACATCGATAGGCATGACATGAAGTTCAATGTCCATCAGCGCGGATGCATCACCATAGACTAACGTTGCATACACGGTAATCCATGTTTCTTCTTCAATAGTTTCGCTAATGATCCATGTCACGCTATCTATGAATGCAGCATCATCTAAAGCTACTTCATAACTAACGGAAACTGCGAATAACGGATGTTCGGTGGGTAGATCCGCTAATTGACCTGGGATGAACATCAAGCTTTCAAGATATTCTTGAAGCATGAGCGCGATCATATCAACAAATTCTTGATCGGTATAATTGAGCTCGATATCTTGAGGATTACCCATCACGATAAACATCATCACTGGTATATCGCCATCAAAGTTTGGTAATGCGATACCTGTGACTCCAATATTGAGTCCTTCAAGATCGCGAATACTCATATAGAATTCTTGACTTGTAATGATTAATTGAACACGATGTTCTCCATCAACTAACCAAACTTCATGTGTCATGTCATCCTTTTCAAGCGTACCATTAATCTTAAAGAGGCGACCCCAATAAAGTGAATTCATTGGATCGAGACCTAAGAATTGGGTAACAGTCACTGGAACTGGTTCGAATGGCATTGGTTGATCGGTAGCAAGAACTTCAACGATCGTATGATCTTTGTCGCCACCCATGATGGCAATCATTTCCATAGTATATTTGTAACCTTGAACAATGATTAAGTCACCAACATTGGCAGGTTCCATGGTTTCAACTGGTAAAATTGCACCCGTTTCATCACCAAGAATAAGGATACCCATATCTGTATTCGCGAATATCACGATTCCTTGAACCATCGCGTAAGAATCATCGGGTAAACCGAAGAACTCAGAAATGGTAAGGACATTGATTGGCATCAATGTTAATGTGACATCCACGGATCCTGTTTCAGTACCTAGTGTCGCGGTAATATGTAATGTAATGCTTCTTTCAATTTCAGTATCCGCAAATACACCTGTTGTAGGATTAAAGAATGCTGCATTATCACCTGTGGTTTCAAAGGTGAGGGTTGCACCAAAAATAGGATCTACTGCAGGAAGTTCAAGAACATTACCTGGATAGAAAATCATATTGTTTAAAGCATCTGCTGAATCAATTAATGCTTGAATCTTTTCAGCATCAGTGAGTGCTACATTGGTCACTGGTGCTGAAGGATCATAGAGGACATGCCACATTTGACCCATCGGATCAAAACCGTGAATAATCGCGTTAAACTCGACTTGTTGTCCGGATAGACCCATAAATGGATCTGCCATTGGGTTTATGGACTTATAGTTAATCGCGATTCTTTCACCACTACCAGGTTCGGCAAGGAAGTACTGACCCATCTGGTTAATTAAAATACCACGAAGATGATTGGTCATACCCATCAAGTAGTGATTATCAGGATTTGATCTCAATAAATCGCCGATGTTCATCGGTTCATAGGTTGGATACATTGGGGTTTCTTCAGTCAAAATCATGCGATTTTGTTGATTGGTAAATTGAGGTGTGAATTCAAAGAAACCAAAATCAGCATCAAATTCAATGACATCACCTACCATAAGGTCTGTGCTTGGCGCCATGACAAAGATAGATGCAGTGCCATCATACACATAATAACCAGGATTCATCGGTGTTGGGAACTTGTAAATGACTGTTCCTTGAACTTTTGCATGGTTTGGTTGATACATTAAAACATCCGCAATCGTCCATACGGTATCCACAGCAATCCATTTTGCATAGAGCGTAAATGGACCTGCTGGCATCCGATGACCATCAAGTGGTGTTTCAAGGGTACTATCAATGAACCATCCTGCAAAAATGTAACCTTCTTTTTCGATATCTTGACGATAGGGGAGGTATGCATTAAACGGTACTTGTTCTGGATCTAATGCAGTACCACCATCTGTCATGTACGTTAATGTATAAAGATTAGGAACCCATAATGCATGAAGTTCAACATCATGTTCTGGCATGACGGTCAAGTCATAGGGTTCAAGGAATAAGGTGTCAAAGAACCAACCACCAAATGTATAACCATCTTTGGTTGGGTCTGCGGGTAATACGATTGCATCATATGCTTTGATGTTTTGTGATGTAATCTCAGCACCTACAAAGCTTAATGTATATTCACGATAATCCCATTTTGCATAAAGCGTGGTATTTTGAGCTGGCATGGTTGCAAACACATAAAGTGTCGTAAGTTCTGCATCACTATACCATGCAACAAAGACATAACCTTCCTTCGTAGGATCTGCGGGTTCAACCACAGCACTACCAAAGTCTTGAGTTAAGTCTGTCACTGCACTACCGCCATTTTCTTCAAAACTTATCGTATATTGATTGACTGTCCACTTCGCATAAAGCATCGTGTTGGTCGAAGGCATGGTAGTAAATGTGTATGCCGTTGTTAATGCTTGATCACTAAACCAACCTGCAAACGTGTAACCTGTTCTTGTTGGATTTGCTGGGGCAACCACGGCACTACCAAAGGCTTGAGTGATGTCTGCAACAGCACTTCCACCATTTTCTTCAAAACTAATGGTAAAGTTAGCAGCAATCCACTTCGCATAGAGCGTTGTATTTACTGCAGGCATCGTGGTGAATGCGTATGCCGTTGTCAATGCTTGATCACTATACCAACCATCAAACGTGTAACCTGTTCTTGTTGGTGCGGTTGGAGCAACCACAGCACTACCAAAGGCTTGAGTGATGTCTGCAACAGCACTACCACCGTTTTCTTCAAAGGTGATGGTGTAATTGTTGACCGTCCACTTCGCATAGAGTGTGAGTGGGTTTTCTGGCATTGTTGAGAACGTGTACGCTGTCGTTAATGCCATATCACTATACCAACCTGCAAAGGTATATCCCACCTTCGTCGGATTGGCTGGAGCAGTGACTGCAGAACCGATGGCTTGCGTAATATCAGCAACAGCAGTACCACCATTTTCTTCAAAGGAAATGGTTTGATTGTTGACAATGATTTCCCACTTTGCGTACACAGTGATATTTTCACTGGGCATCGTTGTAAATGTATACGCTGTGGTAAGCGCACTGTCACTATACCAACCCATAAAGGTGTATCCTGAACGAGTTGGATTTGTTGGTGCAGTCACTGACGCTCCGGCCGGGGCTGTGATTGCAGTCACCGCAGAGCCGCCATTGGACTCAAAGGTAATGGTGTACTCGACTACATCTGCATCCCATTTTGCATAAAGCGTCAGGGCTGTCGTCTGTGTGAGTAAAGATGCTAAGGTAAATGGTTGAGTCAACGCCTCATCCAAATACCAGCCATCAAATGTATACCCTTCACGTACAGGCGTCGGAAAATTGACGGATGTCGAGTTGATACTGATCGTTAGATCTTCAACTTCTGTACCGCCATTTTCTTCAAAGGTGATTGAAATATTTTGGGCACCTGTACATGAAGCAACACCTATGGCGAGGAACAATACTGCAAGAATCATCAAAAACTTTCGCATAGATTATCCTCCTATGTAAATCGTTAAAGCCAATAAAAAAGCGCACGAGAGTCTTCCTCTGGATGCGCTTTCAAATGTAATGGCTCTTTAGCCTTATCATACAACTAAATCTATGATTTAACAAGATTAAAGAATTATTTCAGCTTTCTTACGACTGTATCCACGCGATTTACGTAACTTTTGATGTCAAATTTTCTTTCTAAGCCTTTATCATTCATGTATCTGAGCTTCCCAAAAATCTCACGTTCAGTCCAGGGGCGATCGTGTTTACCGAAACACCAAGCGATACCCGTGTAACTATTGGCATCTCTTCCATCGATAAAATAGGTGTTGTTGAGAAACTTAATGGTTTCATAGGCTTCCTTGAAACTAGGACTCCATTCGATAATTTTTTTTGCCCAATACATCCGCATATAATTATGCATATATCCCGTATGCACCATTTCCATCATCGCAGCATTAAAGTAGGGATCATGTGTTTTTGCTTGTTCTAATTCGATTTGGGTATAAACATAAGGATGAAAATCATCCTTATGGGCGTCCATGGTTTGGTACGCCCAAGGTTCTGTCA
This sequence comes from Mycoplasmatota bacterium, assembly GCA_037444605.1. Classification (GTDB taxonomy): domain Bacteria; phylum Bacillota_I; class Bacilli_A; order Acholeplasmatales; family Acholeplasmataceae; genus Peloplasma. Next base: position 6,765 of record JBBIMC010000013.1, read on the forward strand.
TGGTCTCAAAGACATCATAACCTTTTTGGTAGGTGACATAGTTAAATGCGAGTTCTCTTCTCACTAAAAGCTGTTCTATATACCCGTCCAAAGATTCACCATCTACATGCCCTTGACTTGATGCAAGCATGAGTTTATCAAGGATTTCAAGCGAGGAGATCTGTCCAAAATGTAAATACATCGAGAGCTTTGAAGTTAAGTCTAACGAGGGGTCATTACTGTTTTTATAGTTGTTTAGCTTTCTTTGGACAAAATCAAAGAAGAGACGATTAGCCTCAATATAACCCCCTCGATAAAGAGGACTCTTCTTCACTGAATGATCAATGGGAAGCGACTGGACAAGCCGGTCGATATCATCCAGTGAATCATCGGACTTAAAGGGAAGTTTTTGTTTGTTTTTTACTGTCGGTAAATGAGTAAAGTCACGAAAGTTTTGATAGAGTTTCTTAAGTTTAGGCCTTAACGTATATGCTCCATATTCTGCTTTGTCAGAGGCGACTCGAACAGGAACAATCATATCTGTATCTACTAAATCAATGCCTAATAAATACCCTTTATCTAAGGCGTAATCCCATACGTTTTTACGCCAAATCTTTTGGAATTTTAAGTAGCCATAATCCATGACGAGTAAACTTGCTTTTTCAAGATAAGGTTCGATCCCTTTTTCAGGCGATCCCAACGTAAAAACGAAATTGATTCCAAAATGTTCTAGGATACCTTTGACTTCTTTCAAACCTTCCAACATGAAATGATAGTGTCTTTCATTCGCATCAGGATAACTGGGGGTTAAACCAAAAAAGACGACCAAGGGTTGATCGAATTGATTGGCATGATCAATCGCATGTAAGAGTGCATGATTGTAGTGAACGCGTTGCGATTGCTGCATCCAGTAGAGGACATATTCTCCTCTTTGTTCTTTTGATTTTAAGGTAAGTATTCTCTGTTTGTTCATATTATATAAAGAGAGCAACGGTCAATAGAGACGCAGACATTGCGGATAACAGATTGACCATATCATTCGTGATCAACGCTAGACCTGAAGCTAAGATCACTTTCTCATTGGGTAACCATCGATTTTCGGTGTACGTTCCTGTATCCACACCACGATACTTCGCTTGGATCAATGCACCCAGGTATGAGTCGATGAGATTCCCTAAAAAACCACATAAGGTAACGATAAACCCAAAATAGAGGAACTGTGTAAGTGTCGTCGGTTGAGTGATCGCATATAGACCAACAAACACGAGTCCCATGAAAAGAGCACCTAATAAAGACGCGAGTGTACCAAGGCCAGATACGACTCCTGAAACACCTTTGGGTGCAGTTTTAAAATTTAGAATATAAACGGTTTTTCCTTTAGACATCGCTCCAATTTCTGAAGCCCATGTATCCGAATTTGATGTTGAAATGGCAACCACTGCAGCAAGTAAGAAAATTTCTGTCTTAAATAGGTAATAGAGAATTGAAAAAACTGCTGGGACTAAACCATTAGCGAGGACCTGAACATAATTTCGTCCTTTAGTATGCTTGCGATCTCTGGTCTCATTGAGTTTTGTTATAAGGGAGGAAGAGATGAAAAATGCAATCAGTGTTCCCCAAACCAATATGCCTCCAAACACATAAATTGCCGTACCTAAAAGAGTTGCTGCGATGAAACCACTCTTATCGAGTGAATGTTTAAGATAGGCTAATCCTGCGATAAGCGCACTGATTCCCAGACCGATAAGCGTTGAAATAAGCATAATATAACCTCGTTAGATTAGGATAATGAGCAAATAATAGAGTAACGATGTAGCTAGTGGCACTGTTAAATTATCAAAGCCCTTAGGAGAGATGAGTTCAATTCCTGTAGCGAACAAGGCGATGATCAATCCGATCCACATCGCTGTTCCAATAGGAAATACAAGCGTAGACACAACTACACCAACGATCAGGGATGCAACAAACATGGCGATACTGCCCTCAAGTGACTTGCCAAAGGGAAGTTTATGTTTTCCATATTTCACACCAAAGACGGCTGCAAACCCATCGCCATAACCAAGCGTTAATATACCGATCGCTCCGATATCGGGTCGATTTAAGATGCCAAATGTCAAAATGACCAAGATTAATAATGAAATTGGAAAGTAGACAGTCCCTAAATTTCCTTGCCCGCCGCGTTCCATCGCTTTAAATAAATTTTGTCGGTAAGATAGATAGTTTAAAATGATAAACGTAATGGGTGGGATGATTGCAAACCACATTTTATTCTGATCTGTAAAGAAAATCATGGCTAATATCCACCAGTTGGATACCCCAATATGGATAAACTTCCGTGCCCCTTCATCACCAAAAATCTTTGCTTTTTGCAAGACAGTAGCTATACCAATCACTAAGAAAATCAAGACATAGGATAAGACTAAACCCCAAATATTCATGACATTCCCTCACTTTGTGTTTTCATAAAGTCTTTTATTATATCGTTTTTTCGATCATCTGAAACATAATTCTTTTTTGCAAAAACATCATAATTAGCTTGTCGACAAGCTTGGATAATTTCCCGGTAAAAAACGATAGAAATACCAAGTGGAATTCTTACCTCTTGATCAAATAGGTGAAGTTGTTTCAGTGCGCTTTGATAATAGCCTTCTGCCTTTTTTGCTAATTCTTCAAATAAACTGATAAACTCTGTTGATATCTTACCAAAAGACAAATCTTCTAACGAATAATGTGCTTGATCCATCATCGATTTAGGAAGATAAATACGTTGGTTTTTATAATCTTCACCAATGTCTCTTAAGATGTTGGTGATTTGCATCGCATATCCTAAATCAATCGCGAATGACTTTAGTAATGGATGATTTTCTTTAGATAGGATAGGTATGAGCATTAACCCTACCGTTCCTGCAACATGATAACAATAATCAAGCAATTCTTCCTCAGTATCCAATGGCTTGTGATGTAAGTCCATGTTTTGACCATCAATCATCTCAAAAAATGGTGCATAATCGTAATCCTTGGGATAAAACTTCTTTGTGGCACGTCTTAAGGCTCGCCAACGAAAATGATTCACCGTGATTCCTTCTTTAAAAAGCAAAAGTTCAGAAGCTAAGTTTTTTAATCCTTCGCTGTCTTGATGCTCATCAACCAAATCATCCGCATGACGGCAAAACGCATAAACAGCATAGATGGCTTCACGCTGTTGTCTATTCTTAATCTTTGAAAAAGCTTGATAAAAGGTATGAGAGCTCTTTTTGATGATGGCTTCACATTGATCCATATCTCGCTTAGGCATATACCATGCCAAAAAAAGCATCACACCGAATGTCAAGACCACTGGGATTGTAATCACTAAATGGACAGCTTGCAAAGCTAACATGGATAACTCCTTATTCTCTCTTAAATTAAAATGATTGTTCATAGGTGTAAATCATATCCTGATGATTATAACAATTATACCATGGGTGCGACTTTTTAAGGATTTGTCTCACCATGTCTTGTTGAGTGTAATTTAGCTAAAATTCATCTAGGATACAATATGAACTCAAAATTTATGCCTTCAAAGGATTAAACATCAGGTTAAGGTTAAACAATGGTAAAATATAGTTACCATCAAGGTTAATGAACAAGGAGTGACGTCATGTATTTGAAAAAACTTAAACATCCCGAATACTTCCAAGGTAATAAGAAAAAGAAAAACTATTTTGAGGGATGGTATTATAAACTCGTCAATGCGAAAGGTGATCATACGATTGCACTCATTCCCGGAATAAGTCTCAATCTAAAAGATCCTCACGCATTCATACAAGTCTTCATTTCGAAAACAGAAGGACAGAAAACAAAACTATCAAGTTATTATCTTCGTTACAATAAGGATGATTTCAGTTATGGTTACCAAGATTTCTTCGTCAAAATTGGACCTAATTATTTCTCTAAAGAAAAGATTTCCATCGATGTAAAAAACGATAAATTCTCTCTATTTGGAATTATCTCTCTACATGACTTAACTCCCATTCAAACTTCTTTCTTAAGTCCTAATATCATGGGTGGATTTGGTTATTTGGGTTTTATGGAATGTTACCATGGTATCGTAAGTATGGATCATCGTTTGGATGGATCCTTCAAACTGAGTGGAGAAATCATTTCGTTTGATGATGGAAAAGGCTATATCGAGAAAGACTGGGGACGGTCCTTTCCAAGAGCATATGTATGGCTTCAGTCCAATCACTTCAAAGATCAGGGGACATCATTGATGTTTTCCTATGCAGACATTCCTTTTCTAGGTTTCTATTTCAAAGGATTAATCGCGAATCTTATCTATCAAGGGAAAGAATATCGGTTCGCGACCTACAATGGTGGAAAAGTTATAAAGGAAGATATCGTTGAGAAGAAGGTCATCTATACGTTAAAACGTCGAAATTATCGTTTGATGATTGAAGCCACTTCAACGACTGAAATTGCCTTAGCCTCACCACGAAATGGCATGATGATTGAACAGATTAAAGAAGGATTATCCGGTAAGATTACGGTCAAACTTTACGAAAAAGATCAATTGATTTATGAAGATGTGGGTCTTCATGCAGGGATAGAAATTATGAAGTAGCTCTGGCTGCTTCTTTTTATAAAAGAAAGCCACCCAAAGGATGGCTTAAGGTAATACTTTCGTTCCACATGTGCCTTTAAACGCGTCAATTGCTTTTTCAAGTCCCGCAATGACTGCAGGGCGACCTGTCGCTTTAACAAAGGCCATGCAGGCTTCAATCTTAGGTAACATGGAGCCTTTTTTAAAATGAGATTCTTTTAAATAATTTTCAAGCTCAGCAATCGTGACTTGTGTTAATGCTTTTTGTTCTGGGGTATTATAATTGATAAAGACATGATCGACAGCGGTTAAAATAAATAATTCATCAGCACCAACGATTTCTGCCATTTTTGCTGAAGCAAAATCTTTATCAATCACCGCATCAATACCATAGAGGAACCCATCTTTTTCGATGACTGGTATTCCACCACCACCAGCTGCTATCACAATTTCCTTATGGGATAGAAGGGTTCGAATGCTTTCTTTTTCAATGATATCAATTGGTTTTGGTGATGCAATAATGCGTCGGTATCCACGACCAGCATCTTCCATCATTTGATACCCTTGTTCTTTTTCTAGTCGCTCAGCATCTTCCTTTGAATAGAAAGGACCAATGGGTTTGCTGGGATGCTTAAACGCTAAGTCATGTTCATCAACGAGGACTTGTGTGACCACCGTTGAGATTGCACGTTTGATATGATGCTTACTCATTTCATTTTGTATCGCATTTTGAATATGATAACCAATGTAGCCCTGGCTCATCGCACCACATTCAGCAAATGGCATCATGGGTGTTGATGTGGATTCTTGAAAAGCTAGATTGATCATCCCCACTTGAGGACCATTGCCATGAACGATAACGATGTCATGGTTCATTTCAATAAGTGGATAGATCGCATGAGCGACATATTGTAAAAGTTTCTTTTGTTCTTCGGCATTATTTCCTAAGGCATTACCACCGAGTGAAATAACATAACGTGACATCTTATTGACCTCCTAAGGTGAGAAGCATCACCGCTTTGATGGTATGCATCCGATTTTCCGCTTCAGCAAAAACGACACTCTGGTTTGATTCGATGACTTCATCAGTCACTTCTAATGAACCTTCACTGACACTTGGATAAATATGACCAAAGTTCTTTGCAATCTCTGCACCAATTTCTGTATCTTTCCCGTGGAATGCAGGGAGACAATGCATAAAGATGGCTTGTTTTTTGGCTAACTTTAGAAGTGTAGCGTTCACCTGATAGGGGTGAAGCATCTCAATTCGTTTTTCCCATACTTCTTTAGGTTCTCCCATCGAGACCCAAACATCGGTATATAAAACATCAGCATCCTTAGCACCTACTTGAGGATCTTCGGTGAATGTTAGGGTCGCACCTGTTTTACTTGCAATCGCTTGACACGTCTTGATTAAGGCTTCATTAGGCCATAAGTGTTTCGGTGCAGCTGCAGTAAAATGCATGCCCATCTTGGCACAACCAATCATAAGTGAGTTGCCCATATTGTTTCTTGCATCGCCAAAATACGTGAACTTAATCCCTTTCAAATGGCCAAAATTTTCTTCAATCGTTAAAAAGTCAGCGAGGATTTGGGTTGGATGATAAAGATCGGTCAATCCATTCCAAACAGGGACACCTGAATGTACCTCTAGCATTTCTACATCCGATTGGAGATACCCACGAAACTCAATGCCATCATACATACGTCCTAAGACTCGGGCCGTATCTTTGACGGATTCTTTTTTACCCATCTGTGAACCTGTAGGTCCAATATAGGTAACACCCATGCCGAGATCCATCGCACCGACTTCGAATGCACAACGGGTACGGGTCGAATCTTTTTGAAAGAGTAGAACCACATTTTTGTCAGTCAAAACCTTATGGGGTATGCCTTCTGCTTTTTCTTTTTTTAAACGTCTTGCTACATGAATAAAATGTTGGATTTCTTCTGGTGTGTAATCGAGTAAAGTAATTAAACTTCTTCCTTTAAAATTCATCGTTTTCTCCTTAGTCATGAATATCTTCTCTTTCTAATGGCATACTCATACAACGAGGACCTCCTCGCCCTCTCGATAATTCAGATGAAGCTATTTCAATCACTTCAACACCTGCATCTTTAAGCATTTGATTGGTCACGTGATTTCGGTCATACACGATGACCTTTCCTGGTGCGACCGCTAACGTGTTCGCACCATCATTCCATTGTTCTCTCACGCTGGTGATTTGATCGCTTCCACCACAGCGGATAAGAATAATTGGACGTTTTAAATGCTTTTCTAGAATAGATTCAAGTGATCCTACGACTTTTTGAATGGTGAATCTTTCTTCAGTCTTTTCAATTTCGAAGACAGTGAGTTTATTCTCAATGCCTGGATGAATGGTGAAGGTTCCTAAATCCACCTGAGTGAAGACCGTATCTAAATGCATAAAAGCTCGTGATTTAGGAATATTAAACGCTAAGACTGTCTTATATTCATTATCTTGTTTGAATAGTTGTTCGGCAAAATACTCAATCGCTCTGGGATCGGTACGTGAACTGATACCCATCGCGACCACAGTTTTTGATAACACAAGGATATCTCCCCCCTCGAGAGGATAACGATTCAAGCGGTGATAATAGTATGGCATTTTTGTTTGAAAGCGTGGATGATAGGAAAGAATGTATTCGGCAAAGATGGTTTCACGCTGTCTTGCTTGCGTACTCATCTTACTCATCGCTACCCCAGAACCTACACTTGAAAAAGGATCTCGTTGAAACAGGATATTGGGTATCGGATCCGTGTAGAAAGGATATTCATCTTCAAGCATGTCCATGATGGAATGCTTATTGGGAATCTTGACCTCATGGATTCTAATGCCTTCGATCATTTTTAAAATCATCTCTTTGAGAGTTAGGGAAGATAGAAACTGATAGAGTGCAGTCTTAATCGTATGAGATTTGATTTTCGACTCTTCAATAAAGGCATTGATGAAATTCGACAATACTTCTGGATGAGCTTCGAGTGCTTGTTCAACCATATCTGTCAAGTAGAGAACTTCAA
>JBBIMC010000014.1:0-14252 GCA_037444605.1 Mycoplasmatota bacterium
TTGATAAAGCATAAATAGAGATAGCAATGATTATGATGACATTAAGGGGTTAAATATGAAAATATGGGGCAAGAACAACACGGTCCATGCCCCATATCCAATGTAAACGTTAGATGACTTATTGAAGGTCTGTAATGACGACAGTACCAGAAGTACCTGGAGTCTTACAGAAGACAACGATTAAGTTAATGTTATTTCTTTGAGTTTCGCTTAGTGAGCTAAAGTCAAGTGTGTATACTTGTTCAGCACCAGTCGCCACAACACCAGCTTCAAATGCAACGCCAGGACCTTCAACCTTGAAGAGGTATTCATGACCAGCAACACCAGTAAAGGTGAATTGAAGGGTTGTTTTCGCTTGATCAAAGTCAACAACAGCGAGCTTCGCATGAGAATTCCACCATTCGTTTGGTGTGTTCACATAGTTGATGGTTACATCATCGCCATCGCCATTGACAACACTAATGCCGCCAACACCGACCCATTCGGGTGCAACTGGCGCAATGAAATCACCATACATCCAGTCTTTAACAACGACAGAACCTGCAGCGCCTTCAGTCTTAACGAAGACGATGATCAAGTTGAGTGAATCTCTTTGAACTTCAGTCATTAAACTTAAGTCAAGAGTGACAGTTTGTTCAGTGCCATCAGCAACAATCGCTTGTTCCTTATTGATGCCACCCGGACCTTCAATTTTGAAGAGGTATTCATGGCCGGATACACCAGTGAAGGTGAACACGACTGAATTTTCAGTACCATCAAAATCAAGAATGGCAAGTTGAGCGTTATTATCCCACCATGTTGCAGGAGTTGCAGGATAAGTTAAGGTTACGTCAGTTGCTGTTTCAACAGCAGTGAAGTTATAACCGATCCACATGGGTTCTTCAATCACGTAGACCCAATCTTTAACAACGACAGAGCCTGTAGCACCTTCAGTCTTCACGAAGAGAACGATCTTATTAAGTGTATCTCTTTGAACTTCAGTCATACCACTTAAGTCAAGGACTACGGTTTGTTCAGTGCCATCTGCAACGATAGGTTGTTCGACATTGATTCCGCCTGGGCCTTCAATCTTGAAGAGGTATTCATGGGTAGCAACACCTGTGAAGGTGAAGGAGATCTTCGTCTTTGTGCCATCAAAACCAACGACATCGAGTTGAGCATTATTTTCCCACCAGTTGGCTGGAGTTGCAGGATAAGTGAAGGTTGCATCGGTTTCTGTTTCAACAATAGTGAAGTTGTAACCAACCCATTCAGGTTCAGTTGGAACGATAGGTTCGCCATACATCCAATCTTTAACAACAACAGTACCTGCTGCGCCTTCAGTCTTGACGAAGAGAACAAATAAATTGAGTGATTCTCTTTGTTCTTGAGTCATTAAGCTTAAGTCGAGGGTTAATGTTTGTTCAGTTCCATCAGCAACAATCGCTGTTTCCTTAGCGACACCACCCGGACCTTCAACTTTGAAGAGATATTCACGACCAGAGACACCGGTGAATGTAAATACAACAGTATTCTTGGTTCCATCAAATTCTAAAATAGCGAGTTGAGCATTATTTTCCCACCAGTTTGCTGGAGTTGCTGGATAAGTGAATGTAGCTTCAGTTTCTGTTTCAACAACAGTGAAGTTATAACCAATCCACATGGGTTCTGGCATAACATATTTCCAATCCTTAACAACAACAGAACCAGCTGCACCTTCGGTTTTCACGAAGACGATGATCAAATTGAGAGAATCTCTTTGTTCTTCGGTCATACCGCTTAAGTCGAGGGTAACCATTTGTTCAGTGCCATCTGCAACGATAGGTTGTTCGACATTGATTCCGCCTGGACCTTCAATCTTGAAGAGGTATTCGTGGGTAGCAACACCTGTGAAGGTGAAGTAAATTTGAGTCATAGTGCCATCAAAATTAACCACTGGAAGTTGTGCATTGTTTTCCCACCAGTTAGCAGGAGTTGCAGGATAAGTAAGGGTTGCATCAGTTTCAGTTTCAACTACTGTGAAGTTGTAACCAACCCAAACTGGGTTTTCAACAACGATAGGTTCACCATAAACCCAATCCTTGACAACGACGCTACCTTCAGCGCCTTCAGTCTTGACAAAGAAGACGATGAGATTTAATCCTTCTCTATCTGCGACAGATAGTCCGGATAAATCAAGCGTAAAGGTTTGTTCAGTGCCATCTGCAACGATCGAATCTTCGACAGCAATGCCAGCACCTTGTTTTTCAATCTTAAAGACATATTCATGACCAGAAACACCGGTGAATGTGAAATCAATACTATTCTTAGTGCCATCAAAATCGATGACTGCGAGTTGTGCATTGTTTTCCCACCAGTTTGCAGGAGTTGCAGGATAGGTGAAGGTTGCATCGGTTTCGGTTTCAACAACTGTGAAGTTATAACCAACCCATTCGGGTTCTTCAACAACAATAGGTTCACCATATGTCCAGTCTTTAATAACAACAGTACCATCAGCATCTAGCGTCTTAACGAAGAAGACGATAAGATTGAGTGAATCTCTTTCAGCTTCTGATAGTGCGGATAATGAGATACTGACTGTTTGTTCAGTACCATCAGCAACGATGGGTTGTTCTTTGAACACGCCACCGGTTTGTTCAATTTTAAAGAGATATTCATGACCAGCAACACCTGTAAAAGTGAATGAAATGGTTTCTTTTGTACCATCAAAATCTTCAACAACGAGTTGCGCGTTGTTGTTCCACCATAATGCAGGAGTGTCTGCATAGGTAATGGTGACATCACCATCGCCATTGACAACAGTCATGTTAAAGCCTGCCCATTCGGGTGCGGGTTCAACATAGTCATCTTCTCTAACAGTGAGTGTACGTGTGCGTTGTCCAACAACTTCACCTACAGTGACGGTATACGTAATGGTCACTTCACCACTTACAGTGGTATCGAGCATATGTGCTGCAGAAATGGTTGCAGTAGAAGAATAAGTAATTTGATCTGAGTAATTGACTGCATCATCACCAACAGCAATAACATTACTTAAAACATTAAATTCTGAACCGTAATCGATCATCAAGTTATCTTCGAAGATAAATGTGATTTGTGTTAATTCGAGTTCAGTATCAATGGGTGGAAGTTCTTCGTCACAAGCGACTAAGAAAATTCCAAGAACTAAGAATAATACTAATGCTAATAAACGGTTTTTCATTTTTTCCTCCTAATTTTTTTAAACATGTAAAGCAATAAAATCAATGATCTAATATTTCACAACCTTTCTTATCGTGTATGGTTTGCATAACAGACGTTATACTGGATGCCCACAGGTTAAGAAAACGATTTCGTAAAAACGTTATAAAAATAACGCCCAAAATAGATTTATTCATCGAGAAATAATTCTGCTTTAGACATCCTGTTTTTACGCTTCGATTATATCATAAGAATAACAGAAAGAAAACGCTTTCGTATTGATTTTGCATTTATATATTATTAAATGACTAAAATCGTGCTTTTTAAAGGTCTTTTTGATGTCATTCGAGAAAAAAAGACATCTTATTTTGAAAGAAACGACTCTTGAGTATGGATAGTATCCATAATTAATAACGAGATTAGCATTGAAAAGTGAACGTGTTTAGTCATGATGATAATGTTATAATAGAATCAAGACGGATACGTTAATGCTTAGAAAATGGAGGCAATCATCTTAACGATGATGGAAGACTTAATATGAAAAATCTAGTGAAATTCAAGTTTGAAGAAAAAGAAGGATTTTTGAGTGTTGTTGCTTTTGATGGGAAACTCTATACCCTAGCACAGAAAGATACACCTAAAGTCAAGAGCATTGAAACTACCCATGAACTACTCATATCAACGGATGTTAAGAACCCCAATTATCAACGCACTCATGTCCATGTGATCTATCAAAAAGAAGTCATTAAAAATGTCTATCATGCACTTGAAGCAGACAATAATCTCTATTTTAAACAACTCGATGATTCCTTATGTGCACTTGAGATATTTCTCACATTGAAATGATGGTTTCGAAGGGAGAGAGAATCCATGAAACAAAGAATGCTTGGTAAAACAAATGTTCCAGTCAGCGAGATTGCGATGGGATGTTGGCAATTAGGTGGTAAATGGGGTGATCCCTTTGACGCTGATCTTGCTGAAAAGACATTAAAAGCTGCTATTGATCAACACATCAATTGTTTTGATACTGCAGATGTGTATATCGGTGGTGAAAGTGAGCGCGCGATTGGACGCTACATGAAGACCTTAAAACAAAAACCATTTGTCATCACGAAGATAGGTCGTTGGCTCAACCCTCATGTGAAAGAGGGGTATAATGAAGAAAATCTTCGTAAGTTTATTGATCAATCGAGAACCAATCTTCAGGTAGATGCTCTAGATATGGTGTTACTACACTGTCCACCGAATGAAGTCTTTTATATGCCCGAAGTTTTTCAAATCCTTGATATGATCAAAAAAGAAGGCAAGATCAAGCACTATGGTGTCAGTGTTCAAAAAGTAGAAGAAGGTCTTGTCGCTTTAGAGTATCCCGGAGTCGAAGCGATTGAAATCATCTTTAACATGTTTCGTTTAAGACCTGCGGAATTATTCTTTCATGAAGCTAAGAAAAAGAATGTAGGTGTCATCGTTAGAGTTCCTCTCGCGAGTGGTTTACTTACAGGTAAATTCAATCAAGAGACCACATTTACGAAACATGATCACCGGATGTCTAATAGACAAGGGGAAATGTTTGATCGTGGAGAAACATTTAGTGGCGTAGACTATGACACTGGATTAAAGGCTGTTGAAGAATTTAAAAAATTATTCCCCAATCAATCGTTACCTATGGTAGCACTTAGATGGATCCTCATGTTTGATGCTGTCAGCACCATCATACCTGGTGCGAGCAGACCTGAACATATCATTAATAACGCCAAAGCGGTAGACTTACCCCCTTTAACGAAAGAACAAATGGCTCAAGTCAAGACCATTTATGACACATATATAAAAGATCAAGTTCATACGCGTTGGTAAATTTTGAAAAGATATGTAAAACTCTCCAAAAAAGTGGAGAGTTTTTTTATATTTGACATCACTTTGTCACATAACGATACTACAATAAAGACATCAAGGGGGTAAGCGTGATGAAAAAAGCATTGGTCTTCATCGTTATGTTATGTTTAATTCCGACATTGACGGTTCGTGCAACAGAACCCATCATGCCAGGAACATTTGACATAATCATTGACTCATGTGAAGGAAACGAAGAACTCAATTTTGATTTGCTCATTAAACCCGAAGATTATTTAGGGGATGATTTTACTGAAATTGACGTTAATCAGGTGCGTCATGACTTTCAAATGAGATTTCCTAACTATCAGACATTTGATTTTCTTGTTCAGGGTGAATACATCAGTTACTCAGCATATATCTATCCGATATTTGATTATGTAACAAGATCATGTAGATATAATCTCGAAACAATGATTGATGATCATTCAGACCTTTATTTTCTTGTTTTTTTAGATGATGGAACTGTGGTATATCAAGAAAGATTTGAGATCGATGATTTAGGGTATAAAGACAGATATCAATACTACACATCGATCATTTATGATGTTGATCAAAATACCACAAGATTAGATACCAATAGACAAATGAGTATTGGAGAAATATTTCTCATCATCATCTTTGGTATAGCATTTTTATTGATGGTACTGATTTCTATACCGTTGATTATTGTACTAAGAAGAAAAAGCCAACATTAGCTATTATTCTATGGTTAAAAAATAAAAAGTCGAATCCACAAGCGATGCATGGGTTCGACTTTTCTATTTATGACAAGACCTTAATAAGTGCCTTCGTTAAAGCTGGTAAATCTTTAGGGGTACGTGAGGTGATGAGGTGACCATCAATCACGACTTCTTGATCAAGGTATATCGCTCCTGCATTTTCTAAATCCACGCGAATGGAATGGAATCCTGTGATATGCTTACCCTTTAAATTACAAGCAGAAATCATCATCCATGGCCCATGGCATATGGAGACAATCGGCTTCTTTTGGGCATCAAATGCCTTGACAAACGCGATGGTTGCAGGGCATCGACGCATATAGTCAGGAGAAAATCCACCGGGAATAATAATGGCTTCATAATCATTTGCAGTCACATCTTTACTCGCTTCATCGCTCTTCATAGGGAGCCCAAACTTGCTTTTGTAGGTGACTCCTTTTTCTGTACCAACAAGATCCACTTGATACCCCTCTTCCTGCATACGGTAATAGGGATAAATCAGTTCTTTATCATCATACAAATCTTCAATAAGTAACGCTATTTTTTTCATCAGTATTTATCCTTCCTTGAATAATTATCAGATAACTTTATTATAGTTCTAATCAAAGGGGGATTCAATGCATACGCAAGTTGCACACTTGGGTAAGCATTATTTTCAAATGATTTTAGTTGTGGTATGATAAGGATAAACTTCATGAAAAGAGTGATTGAATGAAGCGTTTATCGTATTCACATGTAATAGTTACAGGCATAATCTTCTTATTGTTCATGATATTTATCTTACCGAGTGAGGCAAATAAAAGTGCAGATTTGGGTCTTGCAGAAAGTCCTGATACATCGTTCTTTTATACGGAAGAAGAACTCTATTTGATTGCAGATAGTTATGGAGAAGAAGGACGCGCATTTTATGTTCATCAACGCTTCACGTTTGATGTTGTATGGCCTATAGCTTATGGATTGTTTCTTACACTAGGTGTGGCATATTTCGTTAAAGGAAATAAGAATCCATGGATTAAGCGATCATATTTTTTGCCTATAAGTGCCGTTCTTTTCGATTACCTTGAAAATATCATGACGGCGACTGTGATGTATCGCTACCCTAGGGAAACGGTCATTTTTGGTAATCTTGCAGGATTTGTAACATCCATGAAATGGATAGCTCTTTCGCTAGCATTTGTATTATTTGTTGTAGCGTTTATTATCTTCACCATTCATAAAATAAAGGAGAGAAGAGCATGAATCAACGTTTAGTATTTGGACTTGGACTTGGTGCGATCTTGGGCATTGTTTGCATTCTAGGTGCATCGCTTAGAATGCCGGGAGAACTGAGCGCAATTTACCTATTCTCATTTTGGTTTAACCGGTTACTCATGGGACTCGTGATTGGGCTTTTTAGTAAGCCAAAAACGATCACTATCGGACTTCTACGAGGTGTTCTTCTTGGTGCATTTGTCTCATTTGCATTCTATAGCGCAACCGAGTTTAGAGATTTAATGGGATTTTTAGCAGGTGTTGTTTACGGAATCATTATCGAAACCACACTTTTCTATTCCATTAAGGTAAGTAAGAAATAATCAAGTAGGTTGCATCATTCCCATCGTTTAAAATCTATGATGATATAATTTAACTAGCATCAGAAAGGAATTGATACGATGGAAAAAATTACGATTGAAGTGACCATAAATAAACCATTAAAAGATGTATGGGAAGCTTATTATTTACCGAAGCACGTCATACATTGGAATTTCGCATCAGATGATTGGTGCTGCCCGAAAGCAACGAATGAGTTTTTGGTTGGAGGTAAGTTTAATTACCGTATGGAAGCGAAAGACGGTTCTATGGGCTTTGATTTTGTGGGCATCTATGATGAAATCATTGATCAAGAAAAGACGGTTTATCACATGGAAGATGGTCGACAAGTGACTATCTTGTTTCAAAAATTAAACACTGGTACACATGTAGAAGTTGCTTTTGATAGTGAAGATGAGAATCCTATCGAGCTTCAAAAAATGGGTTGGCAAGCAATCTTAAATCAATTTAAAGCATACTCAGAGTCCCTCTGATAAGTTTGGTTATTGTCAAAACGATGAACCTATGGTATCCTAATAAAAATTATTAAGTTTTAAGGAGTCTTATGTCTTTTTTTAAAAAACATACCGCTAATTTAATCACACTGACGAGAGTTATTTTTCTACCACTACTCTACCATTTTGTCTATCTTGACATGCGAGGAGCCTTCCTATTCACTTTTATTTTAGTGGGGTCTACAGATTTCTTCGATGGATTAGTCGCACGTAAATTCAACATGGTCTCCAAGTTAGGTAAATTTTTAGATACAGTCGCAGATATTTTATTTTACTTTTCAACCGCGTATTTCTTTTATGAGTTTTTCCCACAGTATCTCATTCCTAATCAGACACTATTCATTATTTTCTTTGTGTTCTACTTTGGGTCATTCATCGTTTCCACAATTATTGCGAAACGTCCTATCATGCTTCATACCTCATTGTTAAGATTAAATGCAGTCTTTGTCTTCTCACTCGTGATCTTGTCATTCCTAATGCCAACAACGTATATCTTATCTGCCATCTTGATTTTATTTATGATAGGATTGACTGAATCCATCTTGATCTTTATTTTCTTTGGTCCCGTGGATCAAGATACAAAGTCAATCTTCAGTTTGATAAAGAAGTATTCCAAAGATTTTCAATTTGAGATTCGCATTGATTAAAGTGACGCCGTCACTTTTTCATTTTACACAGGCATTGTCCTATCTTCGAAACTCAATACATGTGTTATCATAAAACTAAGAGGTGAATGTTAATGTCAAAACCCAAAAATCAAATGCGTTATCTAAATGTCAATCGTTATTTACTCAATAAGCATCCCATGATTAGTGAAGACCCAAAAGAACTCGAAGACAAGGTTAAAGCCATCCTCAATCAAAAGATTTCAGGGATTAGTTTCAGTCCTTATCTCGAAGGACAAGATCCTAGTGTTAAATCACTCATTTCCCATCAACAAATCGCTGATCGCCTAGAGATTATTCGTCCTTACACCAAGTGGATTCGGACCTTTTCAACAACCAATGGCAATGAAGAAGTTCCCAGAATCGCCCATGAAAAATCATTAAAAACTCTTGTCGGTGCATGGCTTGATAGCGATCTTGAAAACAATGAGATTGAAATTAACAATATCATCGCGATTGCGAAAGCAGGATATGCAGATATGATCGCGATTGGTAACGAAGTTCTTTTGCGAGAAGATTTAGAAGTTGAAGAGCTCATTGGTTATATAAGACGCGTTAAAGAAGCCGTTCCCCATGTACCCGTAGGTTATGTGGATGCGTATTATATGTTTGTTAACTATCCTGAAATCGTGGATGAATGCGATGTCTTATTTGCCAATTGTTACCCCTTCTGGGAACACTGTGCATTAGAAATATCCGTTGAATACATGAAAAAAATGTATGAGCTTGTCAGTAAGAATGCGAAGGGTAAACAAGTCGTCATCAGCGAAACAGGATGGCCAACCAAAGGGGAGACCTATGGTGCTGCTCAACCCTCTTATGAGAACGCGATGCGCTATTTCATTCACACCTTTGAGTGGGCAAACAAAGAAAATATTCAACTCTTTTATTTCTCATCCTTTGATGAAGTATGGAAGATCAACCATGAGGGTGAGTACGGAGCTTATTGGGGCCTTTGGGATAAAGACGGGAAATTCAAGTTTGGAAAATAGTTGATAAGATGATCAAATCCTTTCTCGATGAGAAGGGATTTTTTTATGAAAAGAAAAGGCTGATTCATGTGGAATCAACCTTTAAGACGATGAATTTTATTAGCGGCAATCTTCGCTGTCACAATCGATGTGGGGAATCCTGATGGGGAGAATGACCATTGACTAGATTGGAAGATTTTTGGGAAAGGTGTCTTGACCGAACCCGCAATTTTCCATAAGCGATGTTCGACAGGAATTTCGCCAGAGAATGACCATCCGGTGATAGCTCCGCCTGTATTGTTGAGTCTTGATTCAATGGTGATCGGTGTGGCTTCAAAGAAATTAAGGATCTTTTCTTTCCATCCTCTTAGAAGTGTGAGATCTAGGGTATCAATAATGGCATCCGATAAGGTCTTCTTGTAAAAATTGTAGAGACCTTCATCGAGCAACCATTTGGCAAGATCGTAATTGAATAAGGTACTGATGATGACCGCAGCTTTCCCTTTGGGTGCGAGTGTTTCATCTCTAACGACCGGAACTGAAATTTCATAGGTTGTCTTTTTAGCGAATGCGATGAGCCACTTCTCAAGTCGTTCCTTCTTTTTCGCTGGATCAATGGTTGAAAGTTCTTCAATGAGTGCTTTTTCTGTGACATCCAGTGTCGATAAACCTTTATCTTTTGGCATGTAGAAGATATGACCAGAGAACTTATCTTTGAAATACTCTCTTGGGAGATCAACAGTTAAGAACATTTGATATAGTGAATCATTGCCTTTGGCTTGGGCTAACTTTTCTTTGGTGACTTTGTAGTCAACCTTGGTGTTATCGATACTGCGATACATGGAATTTAAGTCACCACACCAAAGGAGTGCATCGTAAGGATAGGTAACCTCGTTATGATACGCGATTTGTTCAGTCTCATCGATCTTAGTAACTTCAGATTCAAGTTTGATCACGCCACCATGCTCAGTGATGAAATCACGAAGTGCGTGAACAATCGAACGGGTACCACCCACAGGATAGTAGTAATCACTATGCATCTTTAAATAACTTAACGCGAAGAAGGCAGGTGTGTCAGTGAAGAAGTGTTGACTGATGGCATCGATCAAATCAGCATTTTTGGTGAACTTTTGGAGATAGACCTTAATGGGTGTTTTAAGTTTTTCAATCTTACCGATGGTGAAGGTATACTTAAACATCCAGGGCAGTATCTCTTTCATCAAGTACTTACTGTCTTTTTTAGGATCTAAGAAGAGAGGATTATCGATATCATAAAGAACTTCCATGTATTTTGAAATACGCTTGATATCGCCAAAAATCTGGTCAATTGCCTCTTTTTCATCAGGATAAGTAGCAAGAAGAAGATCTTTATACGTCTGGTAGTTGTTTTCAGGATTGATGGAAATGATCTCTTTCTTGATCCCCATATCCACGATATTAGGTACGACATCAATCTTAATGCCCAACTGACGAAGCATGGGGAAAAGGGTGCCCGAGTTTTCTACGCCACGGATACCATTATCAAAGATGAATCCATCCCGCTCAAAACTGCCGACGAGTCCACCTAAAGATTCAGATTTTTCAAGAAGTGTCACCTCATGACCTTCTTTAGCGAGATAGGCTGAAGCGGTAAGACCTGAAATACCCGCACCAACTACCACAATTTTTTTCTTCATAAATAACCTCTTACTTCTTTTGCTTTTTTAGATTCTTTTTGACACGATCAGCGGATAGTTTTCCGGTGATGACAGATATGGGAACACCTGCAGGACTGAATGACCATTGTCCTGCTTGGTAAATATAAGGCATGGGTGTTTTAAACGACGATGTAATTTTAGACATTTTGTGTTGAACAGGAATAGGACGACTATCATATGCCCAACCGATGATGGCACCATCGGTACTACCGTTTCTCTTTTTGAAGGTGAGGGGAGTAGCACTGAAGGTATCGATGAGATGATTCTTTAATGATGGGTAGATGGAAGAGGATAAGACATCGATGAATTTCTCTTCTGTAAAGGCTTTAAATTCTTGATAAAAGCCATGTTCATCGATATGCTTTATTGTATCATAATCCATAAGAATTGAGATAATAAGTCCTGTTTGTCCCTTGGGAGCCATCCTTGAATCTCTTAATGCAGGGATAGAGATTTCATAGGTTTGTCTGGCATAGTATGTCTCTAAATCAGCTTTAAGTTGATCCATCGTCTCAACTCTGGGTAATGTGATTTGGTGAATACCTTCAGTTCCTGGTGTATAGAAGAAGTGTTCACTGGCGATCTTACCAAAGTATTCAGGGGGAAGATCCACGGTGGCATACACGGTTAAGACGGATTCAGCACCTCGTTTATCCGTGATGAGATTCTTTTGGAAAGTCACTTTACGCTTAAGAGAATCCTTTTGGATTTGAGATTCATCAATCCCTTGATAGAGCCCTTTTAGGTCAGATGACCAAATGAGATTCTTATAATCATACACTTGACCATTTGTATCCGTGATCGTCTTTTGTTCGGGGTTGATTTGGCTGATTTCTGTCTTGGTTTGAATCATCCCTTGGTGGTCTAGGATATAGGAAGCGAGGGCTTGGGTGAGTTTTCCTGTACCCCCTTGAGGATAGTGGTAATCAAAATAGATCCCAAAGTAACCTAAGGCAAAGAATGCCGGGGTTGCTTTAAAGAAGTGTTGAATCATCATATCAATCAAGGATTCATTTTGGGTAAAACGTCTTAAGTAACCTTCAACAGGAATGGTTAATTGTTCAATATGGTAAAGGGTAGGAATAAACTTGAATAACCAAGGAAGTAACGTCTTAAACACATAAGATTTATGTTTTTTAAGATCCATCATCATTGGATTATCAATGCCATAGAGAACATCCATATAGCCTAAGATTTGATAGATTTTTTTAATGATTTTCTTAATCTCTTTTTCATCGTTTGGAAATAAAGAAATCATTAACGCTTCATAGCTTGGTAGATCATCTTTGGATGATAATGAAATGACTTGATCTTTGATGCCAAGAGTAACTTTACTTTTCCGGTAATCGATATCAAGCCCTAAATCTCTGATCAAAGGCTTGACGATTCCTGAACTTTCAATGGAGCGAATGCCACTGTCAAAGATAAAGCCTTTGTAGGAAAACGAGTGCACTAAGCCACCCGTTTCTTCTTGTTTTTCAATCACTAAAGGACGATATCCGTATTGGCATAAGTAAGATGCAGCGGTGAGACCTGAAATCCCTCCACCGACAATAATGGCATCATAAATCATCTTTTCATTCATGGCTTAAGCCTACGAGGTTCATACTTAAATCATAAACTTTTTTCCCTAAGATGCGATCTCTTGCGTGTTTGGCAGGAACTTCATCGATGGTTAAGTTGAAGAAGCGACCTGAAACATCTTTTAATTCAGGATCAGCAGCTAAGTAATAGATTGCTTTCGCAGAGATAATAGGATCTTTTAAGAATTTTGAGGTCACATGTTTAAAATACCAACGATATAAGGGGCCATTGTTGCTACCAATCGCTGTTTTCACTGCACCTGGATGACAAGCATTGATCGTGACGCCTGTTCCCTTGAGTTGATCATCAAGTTCCCAAACGGTCATCAGTTGTGCTGTCTTGGATTGGCCATAGCCTTTGAGTCCAGTATAGATACGCTTCTTGAAATTAACGTCATTCAGTTTTACGTTACTGAAGCGATGTCCTTCTGAGTTGATTTGAATAATTCGAGAAGGCGCACTTTCTTTAAGTCTTGGTAGAAGTAATTGGGTAAAGAGGAACGTACTTAAGTGGTTGACGGCAAAACACATTTCAATACCATCTTTGTTAAATAGTTTCTTCGTGCTGTGAATACCCACACTGTTGATCAATACATCGATTTTTGGATAGGTTTTAAGAATGTATTCAGCTGCTTTTCTCACATCATCAAATGATGAGAAATCTGCAACCACAATATCAACCTTGACGTGATGTTCATTGACAATCTCTTCTTGGATAGGGAGAGCTTTTTCTTTGTTACGACATACGATGACAAGATCAGATCCTGCCGATGCGAGCATCTTGAGTGTGGCTAATCCAACACCCGATGTTGAGCCACTGACAACAGAAAGAAGACCCTTCATCGATGCTTGAGTCTCTTTTTGAGGTAAACGACTATTCTTCATAAAATTAAGTTCTTCAGGCCACTTCATGAAATTAAATCTCCTTCTTATCCAAAGAATGAACGCATGAACCAACGATAGAACTTACGATAAATCGGAATACCATTATTGATGTCTCCCCAAATATCATAATAATCACGTTGTTCAATGATTTGTCCGTTCTCGTGAATCGTTAAACGGGAACTACCATACATTGGTGTCGATGGGAAGACGCGAAATTTCATCGTCATGATCCATTCAAACATAATGATATTGTTATTTTTTGTGACATTTAAGATTTCCATATGAAGGCTGCGGCAACGTTTCGTGAGTCTTGCACACATCGCTTTAAAAGGAACGATTCCGTTGATTTTTTGGATGGAATCTTGGAATTTAATCTCATCATGATAGTAAGGAAAGATGTGAGACCAATCAGGTTTTCCTTCTTTGTTATATGTTTTTGACCATTCACTGTAAATGGTGTCCACATCGAGTGGTTGTAATATAGCCTTGGGTATTTGTTCCTTCATTATCGATATCCTACCTTTTTTATAAATCTCATGGATATTATATCATAATGATTTTAGAGAATGAATGATTTAGCATAGCTAAGACCCTTT
>JBBIMC010000015.1:0-11726 GCA_037444605.1 Mycoplasmatota bacterium
GCTGAAGTTTTTCCTAAATATCGTGAAAGACTACTGGATATGGTGGATCGCATGTTTGATCTCATGTACTTGCTTAGAGGAAATCAAAAATTATTCAAACGACTCGGCTTTGAAGAAGATGAGGCCAAGCGCATTAATTACTATCACAACAAACTTAACGGGTCCTTCTCGATTAAAAAAGTTCTTCCCATCTTTAGTGATCTCACCTATAAGGGGATGCCCATTGGAAATGGAACCGAAGCCCTCGTCACCTATGCACGTTTCCCGATGATGGATCAGCAAACCTTTGAGAAGAACTATAAAGACCTCGAAGAGTATTGTAAACAAGATACATGGGCAATGGTCAAGATTTTGGATGAACTTCGTCAAATATAACGTTTGAGCCACCCATCAAAAGGGTGGTTTAACCTTTTATAAAGCCATATCTTAAAATGTGTACTTTTCGTCTTATTCCTTGTATATTTACATAAATTAAACTATAATAAAACAAGAAGGAGGCATGGCGATGTTAACCATTTATAACTCACTCACGCAAACAATTGAACCTTTTCAACCCATTAATCCCAAACGAGTGACCATGTATGTCTGCGGACCCACGGTCTATGGCGACATCCATATCGGTAACGCACGTCCTGTCATCTTTTTTGATGTGGTTAAACGCTACTTAAATTATCGTGGATATGACGTCTTATTGGTCTCTAATATCACGGATGTTGACGATAAAATCATCGATAAAGCGAAAGAACTCAACATTCCTGAAGCGGTGATCACTAGAAAATACACAGATCATTGGATAGAAATGTCGCAAAGCTTGAATAGTGGCTTACCAGATTTAATGCCAAGAGCCACCGAATATGTCTCGTCGATGATTGAATATATTGCCGAACTCATTGAAAGAGGGTATGCGTATGTCAGACCTTCAGGTGTTTACTTCAGGGTCGCTCAAGTAGCTGATTACGGAATTCTAAGTAAACAAAATGTCGATGAATTAACACAAGGCGTCCGTATTGAACTCGAAAGCGATAAAGAAGATCCAAGAGACTTTTCCGTGTGGAAAACCACTGATGATGGACTACACTTTGAAAGCCCTTGGGGCATGGGACGTCCGGGATGGCATACGGAGTGTGCCGTCATGAATCATGAGATTTTTGGTGGCGAAATCGACATTCATGGTGGAGGATCGGACCTGAAGTTCCCTCATCATGAAAACGAGATTGCCCAAACACATGCCCATGATCATCACCACTTAGCACGCTATTGGATGCATGTGGGCAGACTTGATGTCAACGATGTCAAAATGAGTAAATCTCTCGGCAATGTCACCTTGGTCAAAGATTTGATTGAAACCTATGATCCATTAGCATTCCGTCTTCTTACCGTCAACCATCATTACCGTCAACCCATCAATTATAGTGATGAACTGATGGTGCAGTTTAGTAAGGAATATGATAAAATAAAACGAAGCCTTAAAAAAGCTTTTTTAACAATCTCTTTAGACAAGGCTTTTCAAGTGGACGTTGATGAAGCCATCATGAATTCATTTATCATGTGGATGGATGATGATTTCAACATTCCCAATGTCATGACATTGATTTATGATGTCATCAAGATGATGAATAAAGAGAAAGATAGTACACGACTCGCTGTTTTATATCACAGTGCACATGTCATTTTAGATATCTTGGGGATCATGCCACGCTATGAACTCACCGACGATACCTTATTGTTATACCGCGCTTGGGAACAAGCAAGACACGAAAAAGATTACCAACGGGCCGATCAACTCAGAGAAAAGCTATCAGAACGAGGATGGATGTAATTGAACGGATTAACCTTAGCCTATATCGGAGATAGTTATTATGAACATTCCATTCGGATGTATTTGATTGGATTGAATCTTACCGATGTCAATGATCTCCATAAAAAGGCGATCAAATATACTTCGGGTGTCGCTCAAGCCAGTATTGTCAATCACTTGATTGAACAACAAGTCATCACCGAAGAAGAAATGGACTTCTTCAAACGAGGACGTAATGCCTCTGGCAAAGGCCGGGGGAATATGGATCCAAAAACCTATAGTCATGCCACTGGATTTGAAGCGATTATAGGCGGACTCATCTTAAAAGATAAATCACGCGCAGATGCGCTCATTATGAAAGCGATCGAATGGATCGAGAAAGGGGACACCCATGGAAAAAACGGTGGATAAGAAACTTGTGACCAAACAAGATCAGCAGGATCTTGAGTCACTGATTGACGACCAGGATACCGATATCAAACCCAAACGTCAAAAAGGACCCAAGACCATCATCAAAGAAGAACTTGTCACCATGAAGGGTGATCCTTTAGGATTGCACGTTCCCTTGGATGATGAACCAGAAGAAGCGATCAACGTGAAGAGTCGTGTTCGATCCAAAGATGATATCGTCGTCGAACGTTATAATCCTGATGTTGAAAAAGGATTGACGACTGAAGAGGTTGAACTCAGACAAATGGCAGGACTTGCCAATGTCGGTGATTCAGGATCGACCAAATCGATTACCAATATCATTAGAACCAATATCGTCACATTCTTTAACTTTTTAAACTTTGCAATTGCCGCATGGTTGCTTTCTGTCAAAGCACACTTCACACAACTCTTCTTTATGGGTGTCATTACTGCCAATATCACGATTGGGATTATTCAAGAAATTCGTGCGAAGAAGATGATTGATAAATTATCATTGCTCACCGCACCAACAGCGATAGTCATCCGCGATGGATCTGAACTAGAAATCGCAGTGAGCGATGTGGTGATCGATGATATCCTCCATCTATCAAGTGGAAAACAAATTCCTGCCGATGCTGTCGTCAGACAAGGATCGGTTGAAGTCAATGAATCACTGTTAACCGGGGAATCAGATGCGATTATTAAAAAGAAGGGCGATACCCTTTATTCTGGATCCTTTGTTGTTTCAGGAAACTGTTTTGCCCAAGCAACAGCGGTTGGGCATCAAATCTATATTCAAAAGTTAACCAATCAAGCGAAAAAATATAAAAAGCCAGAATCTGATTTATTGGGATCACTCAAAAAGATTATTCGCATCGTTGGAGCGCTCATATTACCGATTGCTGCGACATTATTCTATTTGATGACCACCTACAATACCACCGGATTACAGTACAACGAAATTGTACAAAAAACCACCGGTGCGATGATTGGGATGATTCCCTCTGGACTCTTCCTTTTAACCTCGATGGCATTAGCCGTAGGTGTCATTCGTTTAGCCCAAAACAATACGCTTGTACAAGAATTATATTGTATTGAAATGCTCGCTCGCGTCGATACTCTCTGTTTGGATAAGACCGGAACGATCACCGATGGAACGATGACCGTAAAGAGTATCATCGAATATAAAAATGAAACAGGCATTCCATTAAAGAACATTGTTTCCGCGATGATCAATGCGCAAAATGACCCAAATTTGACCTCTGATGCCCTTGCAGAACGCTTTGGTACAGCGAAACGAATTCGTCATCGTGCACTCATTCCTTTCTCGTCTCAACGCAAATTTTCAGCGGTGCAATTTGATCGCTATGGGACCTTCGTTTTAGGAGCACCTGAATTTGTTGTCAAACAAAACTATCATATTATCGCACGTGAAGTCGATAAGCAATCTCAAGAAGGGTATCGTGTCTTAGTGGTTGCTCATACATCGGGTGATATTCAAGAAAATCAAGTGACGGGTGAAGTGATTCCCTTAGCACTGATCATGATTGAAGACACCATTCGTCCGGATGCTATTGATACGATTGACTACTTTAAGTCACACAACGTGGATGTCAAGGTTATCTCTGGGGATAACCCCGTGACCGTTTCGAGAATTTCACAACGCGCAGGAATCGCCAATGCGGATAAATATGTCTCTTTAGAAGGTATGCCCGATAAAGAAGTCGTCCGTTCTGCCTCACGCTTCACCGTCTTTGGACGTGTCTCTCCTCAACAGAAGAAACTTTTAATTGAATCACTCAAAAATAATGGACGTACTGTCGCCATGACTGGTGATGGTGTCAATGACATCTTAGCTCTTCGTGAAGCCGATACATCGATCGCGATGGCCTCTGGTAGTGAAGCGGCACGTAACGTCTCTCACTTAGTGCTTCTCGATTCTAACTTCTCATCGATGCCAAAAGTCGTCAGTGAAGGTAGACGTGTCATCAATAACATTCAACGTGTCTCTACACTGTTCTTAACGAAGACGATTTTCTCATTCTTGCTCGCAATCGTTGCGATTATCCGTCAAGGGGTTTACCCTATTCAGCCTAATCAGCTCATCTTAATCGACTATCTAGTTATTGGGATTCCTTCATTCTTCTTAGCGTTAGAACCCAACAATAAGCAGGTCAAGGGTAAGTTCTTGTGGAACATCTTAAAAGCAGCACTTCCTGGAGCCTTAGTCGTCATGATCAACAGTTTGATCATCTTCGCTTTTGAAGGTCCTTTAGGTATGACAGCCAAGGTCACTGAAACCTTAATCGTGATTTCAGCAACCGTCGTTTCACTCACCGTATTATTTAGAGTATCCACACCATTTAATAAACTTCGCCGCATCATTTTCACCTCAATGGTACTCTTGTTCATGTTCGGTATTTTCTTCATGCCAAACTTCTTCCAATTTGTCCCGATTATCCCGAGCAGGTTCTATGATTCGACGACGATTTTGGATGCACCAAGCATTTTATTACTACTTGTTTTAGCTCAAGCAACGTACCCGATGATGCACGTCTTGTCGAATCTCTATGGTTGGATCAAGTTGTTCATCAAGACGGTTATTAACAAAATTGCCGATATTCAATAAAAAATGAGGCGCTAAAGGCGCCTTTTCATTCGAATTTTCTGCAAGGTCTGCCTTTATTGTGATTGAAGCCTTGTGATATCTTTAGGATAAGGATGTGATCGTTTTGATTATCTATGGAAAGAACGTGGTGAAAGAAGCCATCTTCGCTAAACGTAAGATTTACCAACTCTATCTCGATGAACGTTTTAGCGATCATCACTTTTTAACGTTTCTCAAAGATAAGAATATCCCCTATGTCAATAAAAACAAAGGAGAACTCAATCAGTTATCTGATCAAAACCTCCATCAAGGCGTCGTCGCTGAGGTTGAGCCATATGCATACGCTGAACTCAATGATGTTCTAGATAAAAATAAACAACAGCGTTTCATCATCTTGGATGGTATCGAAGACCCCCATAATTTAGGGGCAATCATGCGGACAGCCGAAGCCGTTAAACTCGATGGAATTATCATCAGTAAAAAGAATGCGGTTCCGCTTAACGCGACAGTGGCTAAAGTGTCATCAGGAGCCATCGAACACGTAAAAGTCATTTCAGTGACCAACATCAATCAAGCGATTCGGGAACTCAAAGATGCCTCTGTATGGGTGGTGGGTACCGATGGACAAACCGATAAAACATATGATGATTTACCGAAGAATGTTTCGCTCGCTATCGTGATGGGAAATGAGGGTGAGGGTATCCGTCCTTTGGTTAAACAAAACTGTGATATGCTCGTCAAAATCCCCATGTATGGCAAGATCAATTCCTTAAATGTGAGTGTTGCTGCAGCACTCATGATGTATAAAATGTTGGAGTAAAGCATGATTTATGTGATGAACGATTATGAGTTGATCTATTTAATTCAGTCTAATCTTGATGATGACGCACTGAATTTCATGTATCAAAAATATCATCGTTTCATTTGGAAGTTGATTCATCTACTCGAAATTGAGAAAAAAGAACATGAAGATTTTTATCAAGAAGGCATCCTCATGTTGCATAAAGCGATTAAGACGTTTAATGAAAAGTATAATAAAAGTTTTACCCGATATTTTGAGTTGATTGTGAGACGACACTTTTATCAGCTTAAACAAGCATTACCCAAGTATTATCTTTATGACCATACCGACTTCGTCAAAGATGTCGTTTATATCGAAGAATCCTATGATCCCATCGATCTTCACTCCCCTTTAGAACGTTTAGTCTATGAGAAATATTTCGTTCTTCAACAGTCGGTCACCAAGATTCAAGAAGATTCAAAGTATTCACCCAAACAAATATATAATGCCATATACCGGATCAAGGATAAATATAAAAATATGGTATAATGTGAGAGATAGTTGACTAAGTCAATCGTAAGTGTTAAAATACATTTGCGAATGACCACAAGAGGTGGTTTTTTAATGCGCGAGAAAATAATTTTAGTTTGTACGGAATGTCTAAGCCGTAATTACACAACAACAAAAAACAAAACAACACAAAAAGAACGGATTGAAGTGACAAAATATTGTCCCAAATGCAACAAGCATACCGTACACAAGGAAAGCAAATAGGAGGCACAACATATGGCAATCAAACAGAAGCAAACAGAACAAAAAAGTAAATTGATGGAAGTGATCACCACAGAGTATAAATGGGAAAATCTACTCTTAGGAATCTTAGCAACATTATCCGGTGCACTTGCACTGATGATTATCAGTGGAAACTCACTCCTTCAAATTAATTCAAACTTCCCTGTTTTAGGTCAAGGAAACAACGGAATTATCTTCGCATGGGTGCTCTTTGCCATCTCCATTTTCGGACTTGTGCTCGTCATCTACCCCTTCTTTACCCGCAATTCCCGAACTTAAGAAAATCTCTTGGCCATCATTTCCTAAGTTTTTAGATCATGCCGTTCGTACACTGATCTTCTTATTCATTCTCACAGGTATCATCTTACTCTTCAATTATCTCATTACCTTAATCATTACCGGAGCTAACCTATGACCCCAAAAGTCAGATGGTACATCATCCAGACGTATTCTGGATATGAAAATGCCGTCAAGTCTGACTTAATGCGTCGTGTTGAAAGTATGGGCATGTCGGATTATATTTTCCGTGTCATCGTCCCAGAAGAAACAGTCATTGAAAAGAAAGCTGACGGTAAGGAAAAAGAAAAAGTAAGACAACTTTTCCCAGGGTATGTCTTTGTTGAAATGATCGTCACCGATGAATCATGGTTTGTCGTGAGAAATACACCTCGCGTCACCGGATTCTTGGGATCTTCAGGGGGAGGAACAAAACCAGTTCCCCTTGCACCTGATGAAATCAATCAGATCTTACTCAAGGTTGGTATCATCAGCAAACCTACATGGAATCATCTGCTTGGTAAACTCGTAGAAGTGACCGATGGCACATGGCTTGGCATGAAGGGTGAAGTCACTCACGTGGATAACGATCAAGAAAAATTAACGGTTGATTTGGATCTCTTCGGTCGTGCAACACCGACAGAAATTGATGCACATCACGTCAAAGAAGTTTAAAAAAGACGAATCATCGTCTTTTTTTATCGTCTTATAAGTCAAAGTGGGGATAAGAAATGAATATTTTATGCTATAATCCCAACAAGAAGCCATGAAATATGTTTCGAGGTTTGTGATGAAAAAAGGAAAAATCAAGATTATCATCATGTTAATCACACTCAATCTCATCTTTTCAGCAGGGATGACTTTTGCCTATTGGGCATCATCAATTCTTGGTAATCAAGATCAAGGTAACGGTCTTGTTGATATTGGTTTCTGGGGAATCCCCATTTACACTGCACAAGAGTTTTATGATTTTGCAACCAAGACGAACAGTGTCGCTACAGACCTCTACTATCTTCATAATGATATTGATTTTACAGGGTTTACCTGGACGTATAATGCATCCAATAATAATGTCACATTCCGCGGCACCTTAAACGGAAATGGCAAGAAATTATCGAATCTGACCATCACAAACAATAGTACCAGTTATTTATATAACGGTATATTTCCTAGAGGCAATGGGGCAAATGTTTACGATTTAACATTAGAAAATGTCAATACTGTCACTAATCTATCAGGTACTTCACAGCGTTCAGGGTTACTCTTTGGAAATGTTTGGGGTGGAACCAACAACATTACCAATGTCAAAGTGATTGATTCTGGCTCACAAGGCAATAGCACGAATGGTGTGGGTGGTCTTGTGGGTAATGTTCAAAATAGCACAACCATACTGAATTTAACGCAAATTAAAGCGGTTAACCTAAAGGTGTTTAATGATAACAGTTATGTCGGCGGACTCGTCGGGCGAATTGCAACATCGGGTGGACGCGTAAACATGATCGATATTGATTTTGAAGGTGATGTCTATTCCAATATCACAAGCAACACGGGAAGCAGCTATGCGGGGGGACTCATCGGATTTGTCCGCTCAGGTGCATTTTTCTCCCTTGAACGCGCTGTTGTTGAGGCGACGTTCCAAAATACACTCGTGACCGCGTCGAATTATTTGGGATATACCAATCGTTACTTAGGTGGAATTATCGGTTACAATGCTGCAGTCACAGCTAATGTCACCTTAGATACAGTTTACTTTACAGGAAGTCTCTATACGCGTATCGATGCGAGACGCAATGATGTAGGCACCGTAACCGGACAAGATACCACACAGGCATCACTCACCAATGTCTATCACGCATATGTCGCATATCGAAGTGTAGGTGGTGGAGTCAATTATACGGCAACCACTCAAACCGGTCAGATGGCTACGCTAGTAAGCGATACGACACCGCCATCCCAAGCACAATATGATACGTTCTATGCTTGGCTTGTTGCAGGTAATCCCTTCTGGCAACAGGATGGTACGGGAAGACCATTCCTTGATATTTAAGCAAATAAAGGAGGCTCCAAGTTGAGCCTCCATTTTTTATACAACATGGATGATGCAGCGCTGGTTTAAAGGATCGATCAGATAGCGGATGTCATCTTCAACCATTAAACTGATGTGTGCATCTCGTAAACGATTCACAAAATCCACATAATTTGCCTGAGGAACGATGAGTTCATAGCCGATTAACCCCACCTGACGTTCCTTTCTTAAAGGGGCATCACCATTCCAGGTATTGAGTCCTAAATGATGATGATAGCCTCCATCGCTAATGAAGAGGGCTGATTTCATAAATAACATCATGGGAGTAAATCCAAGCGCTTTGCAGTAGAAGTCCTCCGCTTGTTTTAAATTGGGAACATGAAAATGCAAGTGGCCGATGATTGCGTGAGCATCGATAGACTGATAAGGTTGGTTGCTTCGATGGCTCATTAAATCATCAATGTCAAGTGATTTTGTGTACATGTCAAGGTGTCCATCTTGAGAAGGCCATTCTTCTTGGGTTCGATCACGATAGATTTCAATACCATTACCATCGGGATCATCTAAATATATAGCCTCACTCACACCGTGATCAGAAGCACCTGATATAGGATAACGTTTGTCAGCGAGTTGCTGAATCACATTGGCTAAAGCTGTGCGACTTGGTAACAAAATAGCAACATGATAGAGTCCTTGGGTAATGGATAAAGGAAGTGCGTGATCATCTTTAATCATCGTGATAATGGGGGTTTTTCCATTCGCCGAGAGTTGAACTTGATGATTGTCTTGAAAGATGACATGAAAACCTAAAATATCTTGATAGAATGCTAAAGATCTTGGGATATGCTGGATCAATAATTGAATCGATTGAATATGCATAATCTGATGATCATGGTATGGATGCATAACAACACCTCCTATCCTCATTTTATAACGAAAAAGAAAATCTCAACAAAAATCGCCAAAGATAGATATAAATACTTAAAAAAATGTAAAATATAAAGTAAAATGTGAGAAATTGTCTATCTTCTTTGTTATAATACATCACGGATATGGAGGTATTATCTATGAAAATTGAAATATGGTCAGATTTTGCCTGCCCGTTTTGTTACATCGGAAAAACACGTTTTGAACAAGCACTAGCAGCGTTTAAACACAAGAACAAAGTAGATATTGTTTACAAAGCGTATCAATTAAATCCTAATGCACCTAAAGTCATGATAGGAAGTGCTGAAGAAGCGTTTGCGAAAAGTCATAATATGACGAAAGATCAGGCAAAAGAGCGTTTTAAAATGTTTACCCAAAATGCGAAAACAGTAGGTCTTGATTACCGCTATGATCTGATTCAAATGACCAATACATTTGATGCACATCGTCTCGCGAAATGGGCAAATCAATTTGGCAAAGAAGATGCGATCACATCACGATTGATGAAAGCGTATTTTACTGAAGGACAAAATTTGGCTGATGCAAAAACACTCATCAGTCTTGCTGCTGAAATTGGACTAGACCCCAAAGAAGCTGAAAAAATATTAAAGAATAATGATTACAGTGATCAAGTGACTGCACAACAACAAGAAGCAAGACAACTCGGTGTACAAGGGGTTCCTTTCTTTGTCATCAATCGTAAATATGGGATTTCTGGTGCCCAACAAACCGACTATTTTACTCGTGCACTCGAACAGATTTGGAAAGAAGAGAATCCTTTACAATCACTTGAAAATCAAGACGAAGATGCATCGTGTGACCACGAAGAATGTGGCTTTTAAGTATAACCTATATAGTATTTATTGGTTATAATACTTTTCCGATTATTTTTGATTGCTTTTCCTAATAATCAGTGATACAATCTCTCCTGGAAATGATGAAAAATTCCTATTTTTCTAAGTTTCCAAGGAGATTTTATTATACTCAAGAATCATCGAAAATCACTCATCGTTTTCCTTGTCATATTGAACATGCTGTTCAGCTTTGGCATGTCTTTTGCCTATTGGGCATCTTCCATTTCAGGCAATGCAGATGATGGTTCAGGGAATGTGATTTTGGGTGATTGGTATGATGGAATCCCCATCTATACCGTGGATGAATTTATAGCTGCAATGAACATCAGTGGTAACACCAATACGTATGTTCTTGCTCGAGATTTGGATTTTCAAAATTTAACTTATCCCACGTGGAATAATAATATATCGACCACATTTAATGGGGTCTTTGATGGAAACGGCAAAACAATTGCTAACCTCTCGTTAACGGATTATCGAGGAGTTTTTGGAATTCTTGAAGGGGCTACCGTTAAAAATCTGACACTCGATAACGTCAACATCAATTATACGGTTGCCGATACTACAACTTCAGGGATCTTAGCGGGAAGAATTCAGGGTACAGGCAATATTATTGAAAATATCCGTATCAAGAATTCAAGTGGAACAAACACATCAGTATTTGCTGGGGCTATTGCAGGTTATGCTTTTCCAACGTCTGGTACGGGAACACTCACCATGTCCAACATTAAAGTCACCGGAACAACGATTTCGGGTGGTTACTCAGGGAATACCTATGGGAATGGTGGTTTAATCGGAACCATCGGATCCTTTACTGCCAATATTAGCGATATCTATGTTGAAGCCACCGTAACATCAAACAGTTTAACAAGTAGTGGTGGTATCATTGGTGCAGTCTTGACGACGACAACAGTGAATATTGATCGTGCAGTTGTCTTTTCCAGTGTTATTGTCTTATCCACAACTAATGATGCAACGGTAGGATCGGGTGGACTCGTTGGTAGAAATCAAGGCACAATGACTGCAGATGATACCTTTTATTCAGGATTCTTAAGATCCTATGTTACAAGCGCGAACACCAATAGTTACACCGTGAGATCAGGGATTTTAAGAGCGACTGGAAATAATATCACTTTCACAAACTCAAGAAGTGCACAAATCACCATATATCGTCGTTCTTCTAATCCAGCTGTCCTCATCAATTCGAGCACGTTATACAATAAATTAACCGGACAAAAAGCTACTTATTCCAC
>JBBIMC010000015.1:11756-14183 GCA_037444605.1 Mycoplasmatota bacterium
CAATCGCACAAGTTTATCCTCCTCGTGGTGGACAACCAATTATAGCAATATCACTTCATTAAGTTCGATATGGCAGTATAATTCATCCACTTACCTCTATGAATTAATCGACTAGCCCCTTTTCAAGGGGTTTTTCTTATGTTATTCTAAAGCATAGGAGGATACGTTATGAAAACTTTAGGTAATATCATTTGGTTTGTATTTGGTGGCGCGATTGCCGCACTTCTTTGGCTTGTTGCAGGGTTATTACTGTGTGTGACGATCATCGGAATCCCTTTTGGTCTTCAGGCATTTAAATTTGCGGGTTTAGTTGTCTTTCCCTTTGGGAAAGATGTAGACACTCGATTCTCTGAACACCCCATCATCAACCTGATTTGGGCGATCATTGCAGGTTGGGAAATGATGCTTGGTTATTTAGGTCTCGGTGTCTTATTCTGTATCACGATCGTTGGAATTCCCTTTGGTCTCCAATGGTTTAAACTCGCTCAACTCGCTCTGTTCCCGTTTGGGGCAAAAATTCGTTAAAATCTACTTTTTTTGATTGACAAAGCATACCCTAAATGATAGAATGATATCGCGTGTGAAAGCACACCATAGTGGAAGAATGAAATTCATACCACATACTTATGTAAAGAAGGAGGTTGTGTCTCATGGCAAAAAAAGTTGTTAAAGTCGTCAAATTGCAGATTGCAGCCGGAAAAGCAAACCCAGCGCCACCTGTTGGTCCAGCATTAGGTCAAGCGCAAGTTAACATTCCCGCATTCTGTTCACAATTTAACGAAGCAACGAAAGATCAAATGGGATTTGTCGTACCAGTGATTATCTCGGTTTATGATGACCGTACATTCTCATTCGTCACAAAGACCCCACCCGCAAGCGACTTACTGAAGAAGGCAGCGAATATCACCTCGGGTTCAAAGAACGCGAAGAAAGATAAAGTAGCGACCATCACGAAGGATCAGTTAAGAGAGATTGCAACACGAAAGATGCCTGACTTAAATGCGTACACCGTTGAAGCAGCAATGAATATCATCGCAGGTACAGCACGTCAGATGGGCATCACGATTTCAGAATAATTTAGATCGCTAGCTATCTAAATTGTGGGAGGATATCCCGCTAGACCACATTTTAGGAGGAACAATATGAAAAGAGGAAAGAAATACCTAGAAGCGGCTAAACTCATTGACAAAACACAGAAATACGCTGTAGATGAAGCAATGGATTTAGTGAAAAAGACCTCTTATGTCAAGTTTGATGCGACTGTTGAAGCAGCATTCAGACTTAATGTCGACCCAAGAAAGGCCGAACAAAACTTAAGAGGCGCACTCGTATTACCTCATGGTACAGGTAAAGTTTCCCGCGTTGTTGTCATCGCACAAGGTGAAAAAGCAAAAGAAGCAGAAGCTGCTGGTGCTGATTACGTCGGTGCACAAGAACTCATTCAAAAGATCGGCGCAGGCTGGTTTGAATTCGATGTCATGGTAGCAACACCAGACATGATGGGACAACTCGGTAAACTTGGACGCATTTTAGGCCCCAAAGGCTTAATGCCAAACCCCAAGACTGGAACCGTGACGATGGACGTGACGAAAGCCGTCAACGAAATCAAAAATGGTAAGATTGAGTACCGCACTGATAAGGTTGGGAACATCCATGCACCTATCGGACGTGTGTCCTTCACACCCGAGAAGTTAAAGGAAAACTTAAAGACCCTTTATGATCAACTCAACCGTATCAAACCCACAACCGTTAAAGGTACCTACATGAAGTCGATTACCGTCACTTCAAGTATGGCTCCCGGCATTCGTGTGGATGAAGAATCCCTGAAGATCCGCGGTTAACACACTTTAGAATTTAATCGCCAAAGACAGTAGGTGCGCTAGCTTAATTTCCTACCGAGGTATCCAAATCTATTTAGATTCGATCTCTCTTTTGTCTTTGGCAGAAGAGAGATTTTTCGTAAACGAAGGAGGCATTTCATGCAAAAAGCAATTTTAGAACGTAAGGTTGAATCCGTACGTGAACTAACCGAAAAGCTTGGACGTGCTACCACTGTTGTTGCCTTCGACTATCCTGGTTTGACCGTAGAAGCATTCACAAAACTACGTCACCAGT
The DNA here is from genome assembly GCA_037444605.1 of Mycoplasmatota bacterium. GTDB lineage: Bacteria > Bacillota_I > Bacilli_A > Acholeplasmatales > Acholeplasmataceae > Peloplasma. The sequence goes on from JBBIMC010000015.1 coordinate 13,872, forward strand.
TAAGAGAAGCAGGCTGTGATGTCACAGTCTACAAAAACAATATTTCGAGAAGAGCATCCATCGCCGCTGGATACGGTGCATTGGCAGACTCACTCGTTGGTGCGAAAGCATTAGCGATCAGCTACTCGGATGTTGTTGCTCCTGCAAAGATCTTATTTGACTTTGCGAAGGAAAACAAAGTTGTCCAAATTCAAGCAGGTATTGTTGAAGGAAAAGTTGTCAGCGTTGAAGGTATCAATGCATTAGCGACATTACCATCAAGAGAAACCCTACTCACCATGCTCGCAGTAGGTATGCTCACTCCAGTGAGAG
>JBBIMC010000016.1:0-14096 GCA_037444605.1 Mycoplasmatota bacterium
CTGAACGTTCAGCAGTGGTGATGCAGGCAGTTTTCGCACCAACTTCTTTGGCATATTCGACGGCACCGATGACATAGGGCGTTCTTCCTGATGCAGCGATCCCAATCACGATATCTTTGCTTGTAAGATGAATGGCCTTTAAGTCTTGATGGGCTTGCCATTTCGAATCTTCTACACCTTCAATCGCATAGCGCAATGCTTCATCGCCTCCAGCAATGAGTCCGAGGACCATATCATTGCCGACACCAAACGTTGGTGGGCACTCAGACGCATCGAGCACACCGAGTCTTCCACTCGTTCCTGCGCCAATATAGATCAGTCTTCCGCCATGAACAAACGCTTCAGTGACATGGTCAACAACAATCGCGATTTGATCGATCGCTTTTTCCACGGCGAGTGGAACTTTCTTGTCCTCATTATTGATCATTTTGAGGATATCTTGGGTGCTTGCAATGTCGATATTCTTTGTGTTTTCGTTTCGCTTTTCTGTGCTGATTTTACTGATATCTACCATGATTTCACCTCGTTTATCGTCCCTATCCCGTGGCGATAAGCACCAACCACAGACTCGACGGGGCGTTCTTCCATCTCATAATCTTTGAGATGTTTTTTTAAATATTGTTCAAGCGCTTCTTTGACAAACGGTGCATTTTGGATAAATCCACCACGAAGCGCAATTTTTACAGTGTCACCTTGACTCATTTGAGAAGCTGCTCTGAGTACTTGTTCACCAATCCCATACCCCTCTTTGATGAGTAAATGATAGGCTTCTTTATGCTTTAATGCGAGTTCAGAAATGACTTTTGCATAAACAGAGAGTTCTGTCTTCGTTTTTTGATAGACTTTTTGAACGAGATCTTTTCGGGAAGTGATGTCCATAGCAGTCATAAATTTCTTTTGGAATCGTGTTGGCTTGGCACCGAGATCAAACATCTTTGTCAATCCCTTAAGTGCGGAGATAACCAGATGATACGCAGATCCCTCATCCCCTAAGAGATAGCCATAACCTCCGACAATTTTTTGCGTGATGCCATCATCGATCATCAGGGCACTTCCGGTACCACTGATCACCATGATCACTGGTTGATTTTTCCGTCGTTCAATAGAATAAAGTGCAAGTTCAGCATCCGTAATCAATTCAGAAGTCACCTGATACGTCGTATCAATTTCACCTAGAAATGATTCTTTATCATGAATATTTGTCGCACCTGAAATCCCCATCACGATATGAATTTTATCTTCTTCATTTCGATGACTTAAAAGCGCACTGATCGTTTTATGGATATTCTCTTTTGCGAGTGTTTCTTGAATGGTGAAGTTCGAAAACCCAAATTCGGCTCGTTCAATTTCACGTCCTTGTTCATCAAAAAGGACGCCAAGTGTGGTCGTTCCACCACCATCAATGCCTAATATGTAACGGTTCATAATTGACTGGAATCCTCCCTTCACATGGGATGTCACCCTTGAGATATTCAAGAAGTACCTTGATGGCATTCGGTGTATATTCATAGAGGGCTACATAATTTTTTATGTTCTCTGTATAGAAAAGATCGTATGGATTTCGCATCGCGATCACATGCAATTCGATCCCTAACCTTGCGAGTGCATCGATGAGTTTAATCTGTGACGGATAGATATTTGCGTTATAGGATGTCATAATGATTTGTGCGACACCTTTAGCCACGTTAACCACATTTTCAATATCTTCATCTGATGGAATGATGGGGACTCGCTCTGTTTTAAGATCGGGAATGTCTTTTTGAATGTGTGAGACGATATCGTATAATCCATCGGTGTCATCTGCTTGTGTGGTTGCTTTAGGTAACATGCCGATGAAGAGTGCATTCGGTTTAAGTTTAAGAGGTGATCCTTTGACTAAGGTCAACGCTTTTTTGACGATGTGATAGCTAAATGATCGATGCTCTTTATTCTCAACATGGTGTTTTATGGCTTCATAAGGCTTTTCTAAATCAATGGGTTTAAGTTTAGATTTAGCATCAAGTACTCGCTTCACACGTTCATTTAACTGATCCATCGAAAGTTCCTTGGTCGAGAGTGCCTGTTTAATTCGGTCAATGGCTTCAATTTGTAGTGGTTCAGAATGACAGATACATACGAGGTTTGCTCCAGCTTGGATGGACATGAGTGATGCTTCAACGGTTCCATAATGATCTTGAATGGCTTTCATTTCCATACCATCGGTCACGATCAATCCTTGATAGCCTAATGTCTCACGAAGAAATCCTGTTAAGCATTTTCTTGAAAGTGTCGTGGGTCTTCCCTCTTCGGTAAAGGCAGGGAAATTGATGTGTGAACTCATGATTGCACCAATTCCTGATTGAATGGCACGATTAAAGGGCACGAGTTCAATCGATTCCAAGCGTGATAGAGGATAATCAACTGAGGGTAGTGCAAGATGAGAATCCAGATGCGTATCGCCATGACCAGGGAAATGTTTTCCTGTAGCTACTACATGATTTTGTAGACCTTTCATGAAGGCAACTCCATATTCAGCAACCCTCAAAGGATCATCACTATAACTTCTAACGCCGATGACTGGATTTTTAGGATTGTTGTTGACATCAAGTACCGGTGCTAAATTCATATTGACACCTAAAGCTAAAAGCTCTTCGCCCATGATGTCACCCATCTTATAGGCATCTTCTAAACTTCCCGCTGCAGAGAGTGTCATCGCGCCAGGAAAGAACGTAGCCCCATGGAAAATTCTCGTGACCATGCCACCTTCTTGGTCAATTGAAATGAACATGGGAATCCCGAGCGTCTCATGAGCTAATTTCTGAAGACTTTGATTGAGTTCATAAAGTTGTTTCGGGTCTTTCGCATTACGTGCAAAAAGGATGATATTACCCACCTTGAGTTCCTTGATCAGATGAATCGCATGTTCGGTAATCTCGGTTCCTTCAATACCAAACATGAGCAACTGTCCAATCTTCTCTTCAGTTGTTAGTTGATGGATGTCATAATTCATAGATGTGATAACGCTCCTTGATCTGTAAAAAAGCTTCTCGATCGATTTCTAGTTTTTCTTTGATTTGTTTTAAGTTTAGACTATCTTCACTTGCAAATCGATCGCCTGTTAATAAATTGATGAATGGGGCACGACCACCCGCATAAGGGTTAAGTACTTCAAACTCTTGATGCATATGACGGATGACGTCTAAAAGAACATATCCCGTATAGACGGGTTCGTAGAGATCTTTATCTGTGACATAAAGTTCGATGCCATGACATAAGACGCCTTGATGTTTGGAAAACATGGGTGTAAAGTATTGGGCACGAAAACTCACGCCTCTTAAATCATAGTCTTTAAGGGCATCGATGACATCATTGGCCTTGAGCCATGGCGCACCGATCAAGGAAAACGGTTTGGTTGTTCCTCTACCTTCCGACATATTGGTCCCTTCAAAAAGACAGGTGGCTAAATAGTGATACATCGTCTCAGTCGTCGGAATATTTGGCGAGGGTTGGACAAATAAGCGGCCTGTGGCTTGATAGTCCATATGTCTTTCCCATCCCATCATTTTGACGACATCCAGTTTACAGGAAATGCCATACTCATGATTAAAGAGCATTGCGAGTTCGCCAATAGTCAAGCCATAGCGTTGAACGATGGGATAGTAACCGACAAAAGAGCGAAAATCAAGATTAAGAATATTCCCTTCAACGTGAATACCGTCCACTGGATTTGGACGATCAAGCACAACAAAATGCTTATCATATTCGGCACATGCACTCATTGCATAAGCCATGGTATATAAATAGGTGTAATAGCGTGCCCCGACATCCTGAATATCAAACACAAGAACATCAAGACCTTCAAGCATGTCTTTGGTGGGACGACGTGTCTTGCCGTAAAGCGAATAGACATGCGCTCCTGTTTTTTCATCGATGTAAGGTTCAAGTTCTACACCCGCTTGAAGATTCCCACGAATGCCGTGTTCAGGTGAAAATAAGGCGACCAAATTGACCTTTTCACTTAAAATGTCAATCGTAGAACGAAACTCTCTATCAACACCGGTTGGATTGGTAATTAAGCCAACACGTTTACCCGCAAAGAGATGCATGGATTCACTTATGTTTTCTAGTCCGACTTTAATCATGACGTTCTCCTAAGGAAATGATATACTCCGTCGCTTTTTCATGAACCAAAACCGCTAAAACCATGGGAATCGACAATCCACCAAATACTGCGAGTAATGAGGTGATTTGCGTCAACATCATGGCAAATGGAATCAGATGGATGAGCATCAATAATAGTGTTCTTAAGAAATACTTTCCTGAAAGGGCAAACGCTAGTTTCATCATAAGTCCAAGTTTTAATCTAGGATATGTCGTCACAACAGGAAGAGTGTATAAAGTCACTACAAAAACGGCAAACAAGAAAGCGAAGGCAACGTAATAACCGATTTGATAAAATAAGTTCTCATTGCTCGCTAAGACATTCACATAATACGTCACGTTGTAATAACCAACGAGAAGAACGATGATCAAGATCAATCCAATCTGAAACTTGCGCATGAAATCTGTCTTGAAATAGGTAAAATATCCCGAAAATAGACGCACTTCATTTTTATGGGTGTAATCATAGAAAAGCTTATACCCTGCAGCAAGCGATGGAAAGAGGGTGATCAAAGGAATCGATGTGATGATCATCAAGATATTAATCATGATGATACGAATCACCCAGTCTGCAATGCGATTGATTTTTTGATAGATGGATGATTCGTAGTTCATGTATACCTCCGATTAACCGACAATACCTGTCCGTTCGATCGATTCGACAAATCCTTTTTGAACAAATAAATACATAATAAGCAGCGGCAACATCATAAGTAATGCCGAGACATTCGAGATGAGCGCTAAGAAGAGTGGGTTTTCCCAAATATCTTGACCTACAAGGTCTAAGGCACCCGCATAGAAGAGTGCAGCGTAAACATTTTCTGCCGCATTAAGCAACCGCATGGTGAGCAACGGGAAATCCGCTTTAGAGACTTCGAAGATCTTGACGAAATACGCATCATTCCATTGCCAAACAAACGCGAAGAGACCGACAGTGACCATCGCACCACGTGCGTTAGGTAGCATCACATTCCAGAAAGTACGGAACACAGATGCTCCATCAATCATCGCGGATTCTTCAAGTTCTTTAGGCAATCCTCTAAAGAACTGTCTGAAAATGTAGATAAAGATTCCTGAACGAATCCCCATGCCTAAACCAGACATTAAGTAGATCGCGCCTTCCTTACCGATCAGCTTCAAATCTCTAAAATAGAGATATTGGGCAAGTGATAAGGCTTGAGGGGGGATTACAATCGTTAGAATGACTAAGACAAAGAGGATATTACTTCCTTTAAAGCGAAGTCGTGAGAATGCATATCCCGCTAATGCGGTGGATGCCATCTGAAGAATCATCGCGAAGAAGGAAAGTTTAAACGTATTCAAGAGTGCATCCCAATAGTCAAGCACCATAATGGATAATTTGATATTGAGCGTTGACCACACTTCAGGAATCCAAACGACTGCGGGATTATTGACATCTTCAGGTGCACGAAGTGCCATTAAGATCTGTTGAATGGTGGGGAATAAGATGACAAAACACAAACCGATCAGAAAGACATAACGGATCACTTGACCACTGATCTCTTTAATCTTTCGATTGCGCTTAAAGACCACATGGGGTTCAGTGACTTTTTCGACATAGCCTGTGACCGATGCTCTAATCTGATCAAAGATGTTAGTTTTCATAGTGCGAACCTCCAATCTTTAATCCTTTGGCAAGTACAGCAAGTGATCCAAGCATCACGACAATCGTTAAGACATAAATCCATGCCATCGCGGAACTTAATCCCCAATTTTGTTGGTTGAGTTCATCAGAGATGATCGTGGAAACAGGTGAGGTTAAGAATGTGTCCACAAGCGCATAAACCGTCACGGTGACGATATGTGGAGACACATTGGGTAACGTAATAAGCCAGAACATTTCATACCCTGTCGCCCCTTCAATTTTTGCTGCTTCATAAAGATGTTTGGGCACAGATTGGATGCTAGCTAGGAAAAGTAAAATCGGAACACCCGCTAAGGCTAAGATATCGTAGATACGATCGATGAGCCCAACGATAAATGTGACCAAAATGGGGGTTAACCCTGTTTGAATCAAATAGAACTCGAGATCAAAGATTTGATCAATGCCCGACTGTTCAAGAATTTGGGCGATGGCTTCTCCACCACCGAGTGCTGTAGCAACCGCTGCAGAGTTTAAAATAACAGGAATAAAGAAAATCGCACGAATGACGGCTCTCCCTCTAAATTTCATATTGAGGAGTACCGCGATAAACAAACTAAAAATCAAAAGTACGGGTAAATTGATGAGCGAATCCACCGTTGTATTGATGAGTTCAACCTTAAACGATGAGGTTTGTGTCACATGGGTGTTAAATGCATAGAGATAATTTTCAAACCCAATAAATTCACGAGTGATTTCACCCACTCTTGGGGTGAGTTGGTAGAAACTATACATGAACGATTCAATCAAAGGCACCAAGAAGAGCAAGATAAACCCTAAAATCCATGGTGCTAAGAAAATAGCTGCCCAGATCCGTTTCTGATTCTTATACGAAATTTCAAACTTCTTCTTCGCATTTTCGTTATAGGGGCGTTTAACAAATAGTTTTTGCATCGTCTTAACCTCCTACAACGACATAATCTAAAGCATCAATCGTTTGTGTACCCACCACGACAGAGCTAAGATTATAATTTATGAGCAATGTTAATCCATTCGAATAGGTCACTTCATACACGTTCAATCTTACGCGTTCATGGTTGACTAAGTAACCTTCATGAATACCTAAAAGATTCATGGTATTGACCTGTTCTTCAATGAGATCAATCCAGTTTGTGTACTCGGTCGACATATAGTAATTGTATTCCGTCGCTAAAAGTTCTCGCGAGTCATCATACGAGAGCGTGTATTTTAAGTTAGAACCTGTTTCTAAGACTTTCAGGAAATTGTAGTCAGCACTGCGTGAATTATTAACGTTGATACTTTGTGTTGAATAATCAATCAGTCCTGATAGGACGAGTTGCAATAACGGTACTTGATCATCAATGATCGAATAAAGCGTCGCTTCCGTTGGTAAATCGGTAATGACATCTGCATATGGAATCGCGAATCCCAAAGGATTTTCTAGCATGATGGTTTCACTCATTTGCGATAAAACCATTTCTTGAATACGTAACGCATCCTGACGATAAATGACATCGGACTTCGTGTAGTGACCAGAAAGAACAGATCCCATATAGCCTAAGGATAAGTAGTTTCCCTCATAATCTTTGCTAAAGCGTTCATAGATGGCTTGGTAATACACAGGATTAATAACAAAGTCATCTGCTGAATGCTGATATTGCGTTTCCGAATAAGGAAGTCTTGAAGGGTAGTGATACGTAAATGCTAACGATAAAGAACCGTCAATTCGACTTGCAGTGTACCGATAGCGATCAAAGAGTTTATTGTAATCACTTGCTGTTGATAGATCGATATTGGCGTAAAGTGGGATGCCTAATTCATCCAAGGTGTTTTCAAATCTGTTGTATCCTCGCTTACCACCTAAGACAGATTCAATATCTGCTTTCGTATGAATATCAGAAGATAATCCACCATTCATCAACCCTAAGTAATTGACGGAAAGAGCTGTGAGATCACGATCAATCATCTCTGCTATGATCGCTTCAGCTTGTCTAAACGTGGTCATTGAACGCGTTGTATAATAAGGAACACCTAAGATAAACTCTTTTTTATCATAGGCACCAATAAACGAAAGATTGAGTATGGTCTCATCGGTTTGATCTTTATCGACTAATCCTTGATCAAGCAGGTAAGAACGATAGGCACTCGCGATACCGACATAAGAGTTCTCTGCACCCGTTAAGAAATGATAATTGACGGAAAAATCTGTATTGACGATCTTCTTTGTCCAAAGATTGACACCGTATTGATTAAATCCAGAACCTAACATAACACGTTCGGTTTCACGCATATCAAAAGAAGTAAATACTTTGTTGTAAGAGTCGATACGTCCGCTCACATCGGCGTGGATGTTTGCCATCGCATCTCCCTCTGTAATGATGGCTGCATACCCGCCCTCTTCCTTGACCATGCCATAAAGAGGAATGTTGATCTTTTGTTGTTCTTCTTCCATCTTATAAGGCAGAAGGGATAAGTCTTGGCCATAGAGATGTTTACGATAAGGATTTTGGTAGGACTTGCCATTGTTGAAATCGATGATAGCCCCATTGCCATCAGGTAAAACGATATATCCTTCAGTTTCAACATCGGCAATTTCTGACACCGCAGTGCCAAATAGAGGATAAAGAATAATATTGGCAATCTTCACGTTTTCGGGTTCAACGATTGAATCTCTTAGAATCGTCGTCTTAATCCCGTCATCCGTCAAAACAACTTCAACAGCGACCTCAAAAGATACTTTTTCATAGAATTCAAAATAGCCATAAAGGGCATTTTCTTCAATCGCACGTTCACGGGTATACCCTAACTTTTCATAGAAGATTTCATATAAACGATTTTTTACGAGTCGTGACATACTTTCATATGCCGTGATTTCATAAAGACCGGTTTCTTCATCAAATCCCTTATAGGCGATACTTTCAAGAATGTTTCGATCCTCAAGGGTTTCCATCACTTCTTTGGGTAGGTATTTTGGGAAAAAGAGATAGTCAATTTCTAAATCTTCAATTCGGTATAACACCTGGAATCCATTCGATAAATACTTGATGTCGTAGGTTCTTGCTCCAGCATCATTAAGAACGCTTGCTGGATGAGAAATGGCGAGCTTGTAATTATTGATGGTCGTTGATGCACCCGCTTTATCAAAATAGGTAATTTCTAATGTTGACTTTTGCTTTTCGATGGCCGTTACCGTAATCGATTTACCTGGAGTGGTTTCCCAGGGATCACGATCAACAGGATTGGAACGCCACATCATCCCACTACGTTTATCAAGCACATGAAAATACGAGGTTGTTTCGTCAATATAAAGTCCAAATTGGGCATTTTCTGCAACAAGTCGTTCTGTGTCAGACAGTGTCTCTGCATCGATAAATCCCGTCTTTTCAAATGAAGCGACTTGATTTTCGGGTAGTGCAGCTGCTTTAAGATTGAATAAGAAGATATAACCTAAGAGGATGATGCCTAAAATCGAGAGGATGATTATTTTTTTCATGGTTGCATCCTCCTAATAACGCAAGTTCAGCTCTTCATAGATCGATGCTATGAAAGAGATGAATTGCTGAATAAGATCAAAGAATAACAACCCCAAAAACATCATGACACTCATCGATAAAACCGTCGCTATAAATGCTAAGATCGTTTTACCTAAACCATATTGATGAATGTTTAAAATGCCGATGAAAAGCATCCACCCGGTGAGTGCATAGGCGACACCCATCAAGAGTTGATAAAATGCCATTTCTTCAAGGGTTAAAAAATTCGATAAAATGACTGCAGGATACCCGATCACGATGAGTGGGAACAGTGCGTATCCTGTCACCATAAGAATTTCAACGTATTTCCCTTTACCTTCCATCAGTGTTGTCACTGACCAGTTACCTACGGTAAAGAGGAAGATGAGTAAAGCCACAGAGAAAATCTCCTGAAGTGAATTTAACTCAAGCGGATTATTGGGATTAATGAGAACCCCTTCATATTGAAATTGGAAAATTCTAAAGAAGGCAAATAACAAAATGAAGACGATCGCTACCGAAAGTTTACCCTTCTTGTAGCGTTTAAATTCTTCAAAGCCATCAAAGGGATGGAGTAATAACATCTTAGGAAACTTGAAATAATCCGTCCAAAATTGTTTCATTTTAGTCTTCATACAAGATCGAGCCTCCCTTCCGATACGTCTTTCTTATCTTGAGTCCGATCCAGGTGCCTCCTAAAAGAACAACCGCGAGGACGATGTAACCAAAGTTATCTTTAATCATTTGATTGCGATACTCTTTAAATGCTTTGGAAAAATAGTATTGATCGTGACCAAGATTAAAATAATCCATCGCTTCTCTGTAGCGACCTTCACGAAGCAAGTATTTCCCAATCCCGTTGTAGGCAATCTCATAATTCGTGTTGAGTTTAAGGACATCTTCCCAAATTTGAGCTGCTTGATCAAAATCTCCACGAACGTGATAACTTACTGCTTCATTCACGGCACGACCAAAATCCGTTAGACGATACACGATAATAGTTCGTGATTTCCGGTCTAAGACAAGCAGATCATCACCTAAATAACCGATGGCAACCCCTTCGGTAAACTTATCGGATTGTGATCCTTCATCCCCATTGATATAAAGTAAATTACCTTCATTATCATAGGTAAATAATCGTGAACGCTTCTGATCTAAGACGGTATAAATACCATCTTTGGTTGCGGCTATATCGACCAACAGTGAAGGACCTGAAACGACGTAATTGTTCATTCCATCAATATAATGAATGTCACCCATTGGAGGATGATAGCCATTCTTCTTTATGACATCAACCCCTTTAGGGTTAATAAGCTGAATGGTATTTTCGGCATTGTTATCCGAAGGTTTCGATGTTGCATAGATAAAGCTTCGTTCATTGATCTGAACTGAAGTATATTCTGTGGGTAGATATAACTGTAATTGTGCGAGTTGTGCTTCTGTCATCAACGAACGTCTAAATATCTCAATAGGTGTTAAGGAGACTGGATTGACCCCAGTGAAGCGGTTGAAGGATCCATCACTGTTGACTTCAATAATTCCTTCATACACGTTTTTTGCGACCACATACATGCGCTCAGTGCTGTCTACGGTAATATTTTTAGGCTCAAAGGCAAGTTCATCAAATGTCGGATCATCCATTCCAACAAAAACGTCAATGACCTCAAATTGATGGTTCAATTTAATGATGCGATAATTGCCGGTATCCGTGATATAAATCCCTGATTCTTTGACATCAAGACCCAAAGCACCTTTAATCGTTAAGTCACTGAAATCTGTGATGCCTTCTGCCGTTAATCTACTGATATATTCTGCTGATAATGGAAAAGTTTGATATTCTGCTTCTAGTTCAAAGGACGTATTAATCGTGATCACTTTATTTTCGACAGAATCAATCAAATAAATGATATCCTCATAGATGACAAAATCTTCGGGAGAGGTTAGTTGTGTTCCAAGGGTTTGCGCATTAAAATAAGCAGCATAGGTCATCCCGGGTGCTGAGTGGACCACATCACCATAATAGGAGTAATTATAGCGAAGTGAGACGAGTTGAATGGGTAGTGTAAAGATGAGTGTAAAGATGGCTACGAGTTTTGTCATATCATTACCTCTTACTTCATACCAGAATGACTGAATGTTTCCACGATTCTTGATTGTGAAATGATAAAGAATGTCACAGGAACAATCATCATGATAAAGGAGACGGCAGCAATCGTACCGGCACGTTCAATCGATCCTTGCGCAATTTGTCTTAACGCGTAAGACACAGGTTTTAACTCTTCACTAAAAATGAAGGATCCACCATCAGTTGTCCATAAGCGTTGAAACAATAAGATGACCAGTGTCAACCACGCAGGTTTCACGAGTGGCATGACAATCTGGAAGAAAATTCGATATTCACTAGCGCCATCAATCTTCGCGGATTCGATGAGTTCATCAGGAATTTGTTGCATGAACTGCTTCATAAGATAGAGACCTAAAGAACTCGCAATGGCGGGTAGAATGATTGCGAGTGGGGTATCGATTAACCCAATTTGAGAAATGATAATATAGTTTGGTGTCGCGGTCACTTGAGGTGCGAACATGAGTGAGTAAACGACCAACGTAAAGATAAGATTTCTTCCGGGGAACTTATACTTAGCGAGAGGATAAGCACACATAGAAGCGATCAACACGTGACCAACGGTTCCCGATACCGTAATCAAAATGGTGTTAAAGAAATAACGGGAGAAGGGAATCCATGAGTTACCAATAAGTTCAGATAAATCCCTGAAATTATCGAACGTTAAATTTCTAGGGAATAATCTTGGTGGGAATAAAAAGAGTTCATCGAGCGATTTAAACGCGTTCGAGACCGTCATCACTAAAGGATACGCAGAAAAGGTACCGAAAATCAAAAGGAGAGCGAATAAGGCAATATCGCCTGCTTTTGAACGGTTGAGTTTCCGTCTTTTTCTAAAGTTCAAGGCCGATTTCAACTTCATTTCTAAAGTCATCTTATTCACCGACCTTTCTTAAAATGCTTCTGACAATCAAGTTTGCGGACATCATGATTAAAAACAACAATGTCGCGATTGCGGAAGCATACCCCAATTCAAAACGGGTGGAGCCATAGTCAATCAAATGCGTGACAATCGTGTGTCCAGCGTATTGAACAGAGGGGAACCCAACGAGTTGCATGGAGACTTCTGCGATGGCTAACGATGTCGTGATCTGCATGACTGCACCGAAAAGAAGCTGTGGTTTCATCGATGGTAACGTAATGTACCACAATTCTTGCCAACGGTTCTTTACGCCATCGATGGCTCCCGCTTCAAAAAGCGTCTTGTCGACACTTTGAAGTCCAGCGATAAACGCGAGGAAGGAAACCCCTAAAGAAAGCCATAACTGAACGATGATGATGACCGTCATGATATAATCGGTGTCTTTCAACCATAAAATCGGATTGTCAATAATCCCAAAATTGATCAAGAACGCATTGAGGTACCCGTGGATATCACCAGAGAAAATGATAAGCCACATCAAGAACGCATTCCCTGAGATCGAGGGTGCATAGAAAATCAATGTCATAAATGCTCTTAATTTGGGGGGAAGTTCATTGATCAACCACGCAAATACAAAGGCAAGCAAGTAACTGACAGGTCCTGTCACTACCGCCAAAATAAGTGTATTTTTAAGTGCGATGATAAAGACATCATCATCTAAAAGCAACTTAATGTAGTTATCGAGTCCAATAAACCGTGGGGCTTGAAGTAAGTCATAGGATGTGAAACTGATGCCTAATGACATAAAGACAGGGATCACCGTAAACGTCATGAAAAGAATGACATAAGGTGCCATTAAAATATAACTATGTTTATGTTTTTTGATCTCCCGCCAAACGAGTTCGCGTTTGGTCTTTTTGGAGATCACGGGTTGTGTTAATTCATGTGTCATGTGATCCTCCTATTCAAGCCCAAATTCGCGGCGTTTTTTCAAGAGTTCAGCATTGACAATCTGAACATAATCGTAGATTGTTTCTCGTGGATTCGATGATTCTTCATAAACTAAGCGGAACGCGTTATCCAAATGACGTCCTGTCATGTAGCCACCTGGAACTTCGGGAATTCCCTTCACCCACTGCCATTGTTCATAAAGTTTTTGATATTCAACGACTTTCCAAGGTAGTTGTCCTAATGCATCCACATTCGCGGTTGGATAACGAGCGGCTGCACCTAAGATCCCTTCCATTTCACGTCCATATTGAACTTGAATCTCTGTGCTTGTCCACCACTTCAAATATTCCCATGCATCATCTTTCTTATCTGATTGATTAAGAATCATGATGCCTGTTCCCGTAGAGACGGTTTCACGACGAATCTCTGTATTGCCAAATTCATCTTCATATTCAGTTCCAGGAATAGAAATAAAATTCCACTTCCCTCTGATTTCTGGTGCGAATACAGAAAGTGTATTATACGTGTTATAGTAGGTAATCCCAATCGGCATTTGTCCACTTCTAAAACGATTGACAAAGTTCGCTTCTACTGGGAAAGAATAATCGGTATAAAACTGTGTCCAACGTTCAAAAACCATCGGACCTAGTCCTTCATTAAATCCACTTTCTCTTCCACCATCGAGATAAAATTCACCATCATTTTGATAAAACATGGTGGAGAAAATGGGGTTCGGCGGAAGTTCAATGACACTACCCTGAGTTTGAGGTACGGGTAAATAAAACTCAAGATTATGCTTCTGTAAATCAGGAATGAGCGAGATCACATCATCCCAAGTATCGGGAGGCGTTAATCCTAAATCTGCAAAGATATCTGTCCGATAGA